>DASQWY010000619.1:0-2788 GCA_035640005.1 Actinomycetes bacterium | reverse complement strand
GCCGGGCGGCAGCGGGCGCCCGCCGGGGGGCAGCGGGCGGCCCTGCCCGGGCTGCCCGGGGCGGCCCTGGCCGGGCTGGGCCGGGCGGGGCTGGCCGGGGCGGGGCTGGCCGGGCTGGACCGGCCTGGCCTGGCCGGGCTGGGCAGGGCGGGCCTGACCGGGCTGCCCGGGGCGGCCCTGGCCGGGCTGACCGGGGCGCGGCTGACCGGGGCGGGGCTGACCGGGCTGGGCCGGCCTGGCCTGACCGGGCTGGGCGGGTCGGGCCTGGCCGGGCTGGGCCTGGGCAGGCCGCGCCTGGGCTGCTGGGCGGGCCTGGGCGGGCGCGGGCTGGGCGGCCCGGACCGGGCTCGGCTCGGCGGGGCGGGCGGGGGCGGCGCCGCCGCCGGCCTTCCTGGCCGGCCGCTGCTGCCCGCGGCCGCCACCGGCCGCTGAGCGCAGTTTGTCCGCGACGTCCGGCGGCACCGTCGAGGAGTGGCTCTTCACCTCAACGCCCATGGAGGACAGCCTGGCCAGGAGGTCCTTGGACGGGACCCCGAGCTCTTTGGCGATTTCGTAGACGCGCGGATTGCTCAACCAGTTCTCACTTCCTCGTTTGGTTCCGGAGCGGGGCTCGGACGACCCGCCGCCCCGGCCCGCAGCGCGGTCCGCAGGGCGGCCAGCGCGGCCTCGGTCGCGGCGGTGTCGGTCACCTTCAGGGCTCGCTGCAGGCTGTGCCGCCGGCTGGCCGCCTCCAGGCAGGCCGGCCGCCCGCACAGGTAGGCGCCGCGGCCGGGCGCCTTGCCACCCGGGTCGTAGGCGACGCCGCCGGACGGCGAGCGGACGATGCGGTGGAGGGCGCGCTTGGCGGTGGTGGCCCGGCAGACCACGCAGGAGCGCCGGGGGGTGGCCTTGCCATCCCCGGTAACGCCTGACGGTCGCTGGCGCATTCCCACCTCCTCCACCCTGGTCGTCATCGCGGCGGACCGGCCTCCGCGACCCGCTCGGCGGCCTGGCTCTCGCTGGTGATGTCGATCCGCCAGCCGGTCAGCCGGTTGGCCAGACGTGCATTCTGCCCCTCTTTGCCGATCGCCAGCGAAAGCTGGTAGTCGGGGACGATCACGTGCGCGGTCCGCTCCGCCTCGTCGATGCGCACGCTCTTGACCTTGGCCGGCGACAGCGCCTCGGCGACGAACTGGGCGGGGTCGTCGGACCACAGGACGATGTCGATCTTCTCGCCCTTCAGCTCGTTGACCACCATGCGGACCCGCGAGCCGCGCGCGCCGACGCAGGCGCCCTTGGGGTCCACGCCGGGCTCGTGGCTGCGGACGGCGATCTTGGTGCGGTGGCCGGGCTCGCGGGCGACGTTGGTGATCTCGACGATGCCCTCGGCGATCTCGGGCACCTCCAGCTCGAACAGCCGCTTGATCAGGTTCGGGTGGGTGCGCGACACCACCACCCGCAGGCCCCTGGCCGAGCGGACCACGTCGGTCACGTACACCTTGAGGCGGTCGTTGTGCTGGTAGTGCTCGGTCGGCACCTGCTCGGAGAAGGGCAGGTCGGCCTCGACCTTGCCGAGGTCCACGGTGATGTGGCGCGGGTCGCGCTGCTGCACGATGCCGGTCACGATGTCGCCGACGCGGCCCTCGTACTCGCCGAAGGTCACGTCCCGCTCGGCCTCCCGCAGCCGCTGCATGATCACCTGCTTGGCGGTGACCGCGGCGATGCGGCCGAAGTCGGAGGGGGTGTCCTCCCACTCGCGCACGACCTGCTCGTCCTCGTCCAGCTCCTGGGCGTAGACGGTGACCTCGCCGGTGTCGCGGTCCACCACCACGCGCGCGTCGTCGGGCGCGTTCGGCTGCCGCTTGTAGGCGGCCGCCAGCGCGCTCTCCAGCGCGCCGATGACCGTGTCGAACGCGATGCCCTTCTCGCGCTCGAGGAAGCGCAGCTCGTCGATCGGGATCCTCACGTCGCCGTCCTCCCGTCGCCCGTCGTGGTGGTGATCGTCGGTGGCTCGCCTGCCGTCACCACGGCAACACCACCCTTCCTCGGACCACGTCGGACAGGGGCACCCGCAGCGGGCGGCCGTCGACCTCGAGGGTCACCTGCTGGTCGTCGGCGCCGAGCACGGTGCCCTGGACGCTCGATCCCTCACGGACGACGCGGACCTGGTGGCCCCGCTGGCGCCGGAAGTCGCGGCCCGAGCGCAGCGGGCGGTCCAGGCCGGGGGTGGTGACCTCGAGGGTGTAGCTGCCCGGCAGCGGGTCGTCCTGGTCGAGGGCGCGCGAGAGGTCCTTGGTGACCGCCTCGACGACGTCGGCCTCCACCGGCTCGTCCGCGTCGAGCACGACGCTGAGCACCTGGGCCCGCCCCTGGCGGCGGAGGGTCGCCTCGAGGACCTCGACGCCGTGGTCGGCGGCCGCCCGCCCGGCCAGCTCCTGGACATGCTGAGGAAGCGCCGTCACGCTGGTCGACCTCCCTCACATGTCCTACGTTGCTGCTCGCCCTCTCGGTAGCGACCGTCCGATGCCGTCGTGCCGCCGTCCCCGCACAAACAAGAAGTGGGCGAACGCCCACTTCAGCTCCTTACCGGTCCGTAGCCGGGCGGCCACACTTCAACAGGCTGCACGATAGCACCGACCGGTTGGCGCCGGCAACCTGTTTGGCCGGCCTGGCCTGCGGGTTTAACCCCTCGGTAACGAGGCTCGCGCATCACCTCGACGCTGCACCCTGATCCCGAGACGCCCCGCTGATTCGTGATACGCGACCCTCGTTAAGGCAGCATGATCGTCTGGAAGTCGTAGGGCTCCCG
>DASQWY010000618.1:0-5284 GCA_035640005.1 Actinomycetes bacterium | reverse complement strand
GGCGGACGCGGCGGGCCTGCCGATCCTGGCCGGGCTGGTCCGCTACGAGGAGGTGGCCAGCGGCCGGGTCGACCACGCCAACCGGGTGACGGTCGGCCGCAGCCGGTCGGAGCGCAGGTCGAACACCGCGCCGGAGCCGGCCCGCCAGCCGCCGCCCTCGCGGTGGGCGTCGAACAGCTCGTACAGCCGGCAGGTGCCCGCCTGCACCACCAGCACGTGCCGGTCGCCGGTGGCCTGCTGGCCGCCCTCGACGGGCGCGTCGGCCGGGATCGGGTAGGGGCCCGGGTCGCTCTCGCCGGCGTAGGCGAAGCGGACCGGCACCCGCGGCTGGCTGGCGGGCACCACCGCGTAGGGGATGCCGATCGGGCCGCCGTCCCAGGTGCCGCTGCCGAAGTCGGCGTGCAGGCCGGCGCCGCGGCCGATGCTGGTGATCCAGGCCGCCGAGCGGGGATGGACGGGCAGCCGCGAGACCGGGGCGTGCCAGACGTTGTCGGCCGGGAACAGCGGGCAGCCGGAGGCGCCCAGGGACGCGCCCGCCGCGCCCGCCGGCGTCGCCGTGGGCGCGAACGCGGCGATCGCGGCGAGCGCGGTCGCGGCCAGCAGCCGCGCGGCCCGGGCCCGCGCCGGCGCGCGGGCGGGGCGCCGCGGGGGCCGGGAGCCTGGGGGAGCCGGTCGGCGCATGGTGCAGAGCTACCACATGGACGGGTTCGGCGCGCTGCTGGCCAACTGGCGGCTTGTGGTCGGAACGCGGCATTCCGTAGCATCGGCCTTTCATCGGGGAGGACGCCGTGGCGGCGAACAGGCTGGGCTCGGAGCGTTGGGCGGAGGCGTCCGTCGACGGCCGCTACCGCATCCTCGCCGAGCAGCTGCCCGGCGTCCTGCTGGCGGCCTTCGACCACGAGCTGCGGTTCGAGCTGGTGACCGGCGCCGCCGCGCACGCTCGTGCCCCGGGCGCCGAGGAGCTGGTCGGCCGGACGGTCCTCGAGGTGTTCCCGCCCGAGCTGGCCGGGCCGCTCGCCGACGGCTGCCGGGCGGCGCTGGCGGGGGAGCGGCGGTCGCTGGAGCTGCCCGGCTGGCGCGACCCGGCAAGCGTGTGCGCGGTGGAGGTGGTGCCGCTGCGACCCGGACGGCGCGGTCGGCGGCGGCCTGGTCTGCTGCCGTGACGTGACCGAGCGCCACCGCGCCGAGCAGGCGACGCGGTCCAGCCGCCAGCAGCTGGCCGACATCCAGCGCGTCGCCCGCATCGGCAGCTTCGAATGGGAGCTGGCCACCGGCCGGCTGAGCGCCTCCGACGAGCTGTTCCGCATGGCCGGCCTCGAGCCGGGCAGCGTGTCCGACCTCGGCGGCGGGCTCGCCTTCGTCCACCCCGACGACCTGGGCGCCGTCCAGGACACGCTCGTGCGGCTCGCCCGCGACCCGGCACCGTACGAGATGGAGCTGCGCATCACCCGCCCCGACGGGTCGGTCCGCACGCTGCTGTCCCGCGCCGAGGGCGTGCGCGACCGGTCGGGCGAGGTCGTCCGGGTGGTGGGCACCCAGCAGGACATCACCGAGCGGCACCAGGCCGAGCAGGAGCTGCGGGAGAGCCGCCGGCAGCTCGCCGAGGCGCAGCGGGTCGCGCGCACCGGCAGCTTCGAGCTGGACGTGGCCAGCGACCGCTTCAGCCCCTCGCCCGGGCTGTTCCGGCTGTTCGGCCTGGACCCCGGGGCCCCGCTGGACCACCAGGTGGCGCTGGCACGCATCCACCCCGACGACCTGCCTGCCCTGCGCGAGAGCATCGGCCGGGTGATCGGCGGCGGCGCAGGCTACGAGGTGGAGCTGCGCGCCCGCCACGCGGACGGGTCCTGGCGGACGCTGCTGGCGCGCGGGAGGGCGTGCGCGACCGGACCGGCCGGGTCGCGCGGGTTGTCGGCACCCTCCAGGACGTCACCGAGGCCAGGCAGGCCGAGCAGGAGCGCCGGCGCCTGCTCGTCCGCCTGTACCAGGCGCTGGAGGGCCAGCACCAGCGGCTCGCCGCCGACCTGCACGACGGCCACGTGCAGAACCTGGCCGCGATCGGGCTGAGGCTCGAGCGGGCCTACGCGCTCCCGGACGCCGGCCCGGAGCGCCTGCGTGCCGTGCTCCAGGAGCTGCGGCGCGACGTGGCCACCGAGATCGACGAGCTGCGGCGTACCATCGGCGCGCTGCGCCCGCTGCTGCTCGACCAGCGGGGGCTCGCCGCGGCCGTCCGGGACCTGGCCGAGGAGGTCGCCGCCCGCGCGGGGCCGCTGCGCTGCCAGGTCGTCGACGAGCTCGGCGCCGCGCGGCTGCGACCGGAGGTGGAGACCGCCCTGTTCCGCGTCGCCCAGCAGGCGCTCGCCAACGTCGAGCGCCACGCGGCCGCCGGCGGCGTGCGGGTCGCGCTGCGGCGGTCGGGTCCGTCGGTGGTGCTGTCGGTGGAGGACGACGGCCGCGGGTTCGACCTCTCCCACGTGGAGGTCGTCCCCGGCCACGGCGGCTTCGGGCTGATCTCCATGCGCGAACGCGTGCAGGCGATCGGCGGCCGGCTGGCCGTCCACAGCCGCCCCGGCGGCGGCACCAGGGTCGAGGCGCAGGTCCCGGCGGGGGAGGGACCATGACCCGGCGCCCGCGGGTGCTGGTCGTCGAGGACCATCCCGCCGTGCGGGGCGCGCTGGTCGCGCTGCTGGAGGTGATCGGCTTCCAGGTCGTCGGCGTGGCCGTCGACGGCGTCGACGCCGTGGCCCTGGCCAGGCAGGCGGCGCCCGAGCTGGTGCTCATGGACCTGTCGCTGCCGGTCCTCAACGGCCTGGACGCCACCAGGCTGCTGCGCGAGGCCCTGCCGGCCACCCCCGTGGTGGTCCTCACCGCCATCGCCGACCAGGAGCTGGAACGGGCGGCCAGCGCGGCGGGGGCGGCCGGCTACCTGGTGAAAGGTTGCAGCGCCGAGCAGCTGCGGCAGGTGCTCGGCGGCGCCATCGCCGCCACCAGCCGCGGCGACCGCGACCGCTGAGCCGGGAGCTTCACCCGAACAGCGCGTCGAGGGCCGCCTGGTCCTCCCAGAAGTTCCACCAGTCGCCGACCTTGCCGTCGGCGTCCAGGTGGAAGACGTGCACGACCTTCTGCTCGGTGCGCCGGCCCGCGCGTTCCGCCACCCCGTCCAGCAGCGCCACCGCGTGCTCGTCGCCGGCGAGCAGCTCGTGGACCTGGAACCGGAAGGCCGCGCCGCTCTCCCGCAGCCGCGCGAAGTAGCCGAGCACCTCGGCCAGGCCGTGGTAGGCGCCGCTCAGCGGCGTGTGCCCGAGGAAGTGGAAGCTGACGTCGTCGGCGAGCAGGCCGCGGAGCGTCGCCAGGTCCCCCTCGGCGTACGCCTGGTAGCCGCGGCGCAGCCGCTCCAGGTTCGGATGGTCGGCCACCGGGGCCGCCCTACGACGAGCGGCGGCGCCGGCCCCGCCGCCGGCGCCTGGGGCCGAACAGGGCGTCCAGCACCAGGGCGCTGCCGATCGCCAGCAGCCAGGTGTCCTTGGCGGCCGCCACCGCCTGCGGGGTGGAGCGCGGCCGCTGCTCCTGGCCGGCGGCCGGCGCCTGCAGCGACAGGCGCAGCATGGCGGCGCCGAACCCGGCCAGCCCGAGGCCGGCCACCCCGGACGGCACCACGCCCATGCCGAGCAGGGCGCCGCCCAGCCCCAGCTCGCTGACGGTCACCAGCTGCGCGAAGTCCCGCGAGTCCATGTCGGCCAGCTGCGGGAACACCCCGGCCATGCTGCTCTGCAACTGCTTGGCCTGCTCGTCGTCCATGCTCAGCTTGGACATGCCCTGGTCGAGCAGGAACGCCCCAGCGGCCAGCCGCAGCGGCACGTGCCAGAGCTTCGTCGCCATGTCGCCTCTCCTCCGGGTCGAGCGGTTCGTCGCCCAGCAAGCTATCACCCGCCGGTCGGTGCCAGCCCGGCGTCGCCGTCGGCGGCCACCTCACCGTGGCCGATCCCCAGCGTCTTGATCCACCGCTGCTGGCCGAGCGTGAGCCCGACGAAGAAGCCGAGCTCGACCAGCTCCGGCTCGGTGAAGTGCCGGTGCAGCCGCTCCCAGAGCTCGTCGTCGGCGAGGCTGGCGTCCCAGATGATCGTGCTGGCGTACGACAGCGCCGTCTTCTCGCGCTCGCTGAACTTGTCGGAGGCGAGGAAGTCCAGCAGCTCGTCGTAGCGCTCCTCGGTGAGGCCCTGCTGTCCAGCCTGGACAGACCGTTGCAGTCCTCAGTAGTGGCACTCGATCGACTTGGAGACGTAGACCCGGCACAGCTCCTTGATGCGGTGGTCGAGGACGCCGTTGCGGAAGGTGAGCTCCCACGCCTGGGAGAAGGCGCGGATGACCGCGGGGTTGTGCGCCCGGATCGCCTGGCTCTCCGGTCTGGGCGTGCCGTGCCTGCGGGCGTGCTCCAGGTAGCCCCTGATCTCGGGATCCTCGACCGTCTCCGGATCCACGTAGCTGATGCGTGCCATCCCCGACCACCTCCCAGCCTGGTCGTGCCCTAGCGTCTTTGATGATACGGTTCGTCGACCGATGGGACGGTCTGCTGGTCTGACCACCGGTTTGGGCGGTGCCATGTTCGAGCCGATCGAACGGAAGAAGGTCTACGAGCTGGTGGCCGAGCGGCTGGTCCAGGAGATCAGCGACCGCCGCCTGAACCCCGGCGACGAGCTGCCGCGCGAGCGGCACCTGGCCCAGGTCTACCGGGTGGGCCGCTCCTCGGTCCGCGAGGCCCTGCGGATGCTCGAGTCCAGGGGGCTGATCGCCCCGCTCGGCAGCGGCAGGCTGGTGGTCGCCGACTACGGCAACCCCCTGAACCAGTCGCTGGCGCTGCTGCTGCAGATGCACGACGGCGACCTGCGGGAGCTGTTCGAGGTGCGCCGCATCCTGGAGGTGGAGTCCGCCGGGCTGGCCGCCTCGCGGCGCACCGACGCCGACCTGGCGGCCATGGCGGAGGCGCTGCGGCACATGGAGCGGGGCCTGCAGTCGCCGGAGCGCTACGTCGGCGGCGACGTGCGCTTCCACATGGCGGTCGCGACCGCCACCCACAACCGCATGGCCACCCACGTGATGCGGGCGATCCGCGACGTGCTCCACCGGGCGCTGCTGTCGATCTACCACATCCCCGGCAGCCCCGAGCGGTCGCTCGGCCAGCACCAGCGGATCCTCGACGCCGTCACCGCCCGGCGGCCCGCGCAGGCCCGCCTGCGGATGCGGCAGCACCTGCTGCGGGTGGAGGCGGACGTCGGCGGGGCGGGCGGCC
>DASQWY010000617.1:0-2039 GCA_035640005.1 Actinomycetes bacterium | reverse complement strand
GCCATCACCGACAAGCTGCGCCTGGGCTGGCTGGTCGGCGCCGGCATGAGCGTGGCCGGGATCGGCGTCGGCCTGTCCGGGCTCTCCGGCAGCTACCAACTCACCTGGCTGGCGCTGTCGCTGTCGGGCCTGGGGGTGGCCGCCTTCCACCCGGAGGCGGCCCGCTCGGCCCGTATCGCCAGCGCCGGCAAGGTGGCGGCGATGAGCTGGTTCGCCGTCGGCGGCAACATCGGCCTCACCCTCGGCCCGGTGCTGGTCACGCCGGTGCTGCTGGCGCTGGGGCTGGCGGGCACCACCGTGCTGGCCGTCCCGGCGCTGCTGGTCGGCGCGACGGTCCTGGTATTGCAGCCGCGGCTGCTGCCCCGCGCCGGCGCCGACCGCGCCGCCGCCGCCATCCGGGGCGGGCGCGACGACTGGCCGGGCTTCGCCAGGCTCACCGCTATGGTGGTCACCCGCGCCGTGCTGTTCTTCGGCCTGACCTCGTTCCTGGCCCTGTACATCACCAACTCGCTCGGCGGCAGCAAGACGCTCGGGGAGGCGGCCCTGGCCACCTTCCTGGGCTTCGGAGCCGTGGGCACCCTGATCGGTGGCCACCTCGCCGATCGCTTCGGCCGCCTGCCGGTGGTGCGGACCGGCTACGCGCTGGCCGTCCCCTGCCTGGTCGGGCTGGTGCTGGTGGGTCGGCCGTGGATCTTCCCGGTGATCGCGCTGACCGCGGTCACCGTGTACCTGCCCTTCGCCATCCAGGTGACGCTCGGGCAGGACTACCTGCCCAACCGCGTCGGCACGGCCTCGGGGGTGAGCCTGGGGCTGGCCATCACCATCGGCGGCCTGCTCTCACCGGCCTTCGGCGCCCTCGCCGACGCCACCAGCCTGCGGGTCACGCTGGCGGTGCTCACGGGCCTGCCGGTGCTGGCGCTGCTGCTGTCGACCACCCTGCGGGACCCGCGCTCGGGGCCGCCGGGCGGGTCGCGGGTCAGCTCGGCTGAGTCAGCAGCAGAACGAGCTGGGTGAGGTCGAACAGTGCGTGGGCGATGATGATCGGCCACAGCCGCCTGGTCTTGTGGTAGTACCAGGCGTAGAGCATGCCGAGGCAGAAGATGGTCAGCGCCGGTCCGGCTCCCTCGTACA
Organism: Actinomycetes bacterium; assembly: GCA_035640005.1. Lineage (GTDB taxonomy): Bacteria > Actinomycetota > CALGFH01 > CALGFH01 > CALGFH01 > DASQWY01. Next base: position 908 of record DASQWY010000617.1, on the reverse strand, counting down.
GATGCAGCATGCCCCACAGCGCGGTCGGCAGCAGCAGGATCACCGCCGTCGGCGCCTTGAGCTGCTCGAGCCGCGTCTGCGCATAGCCCCGGACCACGACCTCCTCGGTGACGCCCGCGGTGGTGGCGATGGCGAAGGCCTCCACGATGCGGAACCACAGCGGCAGCTCGTTGGGGAGGAAGTCCACGTTGTTCTGGCCGAGCGGCTCGAACAGGCGCGCCAGGACCAGCACCAGCACGAAGCTGGTGATCCACAGCCCCAGCCCGACCAGACCGTCGGCGCGCCCGTCGAAGCGGCCCAGGCCGATGCCCTGGCGGCCCTCGCCGCTGCGCACCAGCAGGTAGGCGATGAGCAGCACCGGCGACCAGGACAGGAACAGCGTGAAGACGCCGCTCACGATGGCCGGCAGGAGCTGCTCGGAGGTGCTGGCGTTGTCGCTGGTGCTGCCGATCGCGGCCAGCAGCAGGCTGAGGATGCCCGGCGCGAAGGCCAGCAGCAGCACCAGCCCCAGCTCGAGCCACAGGAGCCGCGGCGCCGCCGGCGGCGGGGGCACGGGGTTGCGCTCGGGGCCCTGCGGCCGGGCGGGTGGCTGCCCCCAGGCCGGCTGCTCCCGTGGCGGCTGCCAGCCATTGGCATCCTCGGCCGGCTCCCGCGCCTGCTCGCCCTGCGGCGCCGACCAGGGCCCGGACCACGATGGCGCCCCCGGCTCCTGCGGCCGCTCCCGCGCGCCCCAGGGATCGGACGGCGGGGGAGTGGGCGGATCGGTCGGCTCGGTCACGGAGGCTCCCGCACTGGAAGGGCAGAAAGCCCAGCCTACCTCAGTAGGGGCGCAATGCTCAGTGACCATTGAGCGCGCGACCGCCCGCCCGTAAGTGCTTGAGACTGCGTAAGACCACTGATAGACGGAC
>DASQWY010000616.1:0-3525 GCA_035640005.1 Actinomycetes bacterium | reverse complement strand
CTCGACGACGCCGCCGAGGGCGACCACCGGCACGCCGTGGGCGGTGGCCGCCCGCGCCACGCCGAAGGGCGCCTTGCCGCGCAGGCTCTGCGCGTCGAGCTTGCCCTCGCCGGTGACCACCAGGTCGGCGCCGGCGACCGCTTCCTGGAAGCCGACCAGGTCCAGCACCAGCTCGATGCCGGAGCGGAGGCTGGCGCCGAGGAAGGCGATGGCGCCGGCGCCGAGCCCGCCGGCCGCGCCGGCGCCGGGCGTGCCGGCAAGGTCGACGCCGAGGTCGTCGGCGAGCACGCGGGCGTAGCGCCGCAGCGCCGAGTCCAGCAGCAGCACGTCCTCGGGCTGGGCGCCCTTCTGCGGGCCGTAGACCGCGGCGGCCCCCTCCGGCCCGACCAGCGGGTTGTCCACGTCGCTGGCGACGGTGACCCGGACCCGCCGCAGGCGCGGGTCCAGCCCGGCCACCTCGACCCGGGCCAGGCGCAGCAGGCCGGCGCCGCCCGGCGGGACCGGCTCGCCCGCCTGGTCGAGCAGGCGGGCGCCGAGCGCGGCGGCCATGCCGGCGCCGCCGTCGGTGGTGGCGCTGCCGCCGATGCCGAGGACCAGCTCCTCGACGCCGCGGTCGAGGGCGGCGGCGACCAGCTCGCCGGTGCCCCAGGTGGTCGCCTGCAGCGGCGCCCGGCGGCCGCCGGGCAGGACCTTCAGGCCGGACGCCTCGGCCATCTCCACGAACGCGGTCCGCTCGCGGACACCGATCGCCGCCCGCAGCGGCTGGCCGGTCGGGCCGGTCGCGTCCACCGGGACCCGCTCGAACCCGGTCGCGACCAGCGCGTCGAGGGTGCCGGCGCCGCCGTCGCCGAGCGGCAGGCGGCGCACCCGCGCGTCGGGGCGGGCGCGCAGCAGCCCGGCCTCGATCGCCCTGGCCGCCTGCTCGGCGGTCAGGCTGCCCTCGAACTTGTCCGGAGCCACGACCACGCGCACCCGGGTACGATACGTCGGACTCGCCGAGCACGCGGAGGACGCCATGGGACGCCGCTCGCGGACACGGGCCCGGGAGGGCGGGACCGACGCGGGCGCCGGTCGCGCGCCGGAGCACCGGCCCGGCCTGGCCAGCCGCCTCAACCCGATCAAGGTCCCGACCCGGGCGCGCACCCGCAACGCGGCCATCGCCTTCGCGGTCGCCTCGGCGGTGTTCGCGGTCCTCGACCTCACCACCGGGTCGAGCGGCCTGCGCGGCGCGGTGATCCCGCTGGCGATCCTGGCGGTGCTGTGGGGCGTGCGCGCCTGGACCATGCCGCCGGACCAGCCCCGCGAGCGGGACCGGGACCGCGCCTAGGCCGGCGAGCGATGCCCGTCGAGCGGACCGCCGCCACCCTGCTGGAAGGCCTGGAGACCACCCACCGGCGGGTGGGGCGGCTGCTGGCCGACCTGCCCCCCGACGCGTGGGCGCTGCCGGTCCCGGCGACCCCCGGCTGGTCGGTGGCTGACGTCGTCTCGCACCTGGCCGAGGGCGACCGGGGCGCGCTGGCGGCCGCGCAGGGCCGCGAATGGGGCGAGGCGGCGTTCGCCGGCGGGCTGGACGGGTGGACCGCCGCCGGCGTGGCCTCCCACGCCGGCGAGGACCGCGAGACCCGGCTGGCGGCCTGGGAGGCCGCCGGCGACGCCCTGCGCTGGCACCTGGCGAGCACGCAGGAGGACGGCTGGCGGACCAGGGTCGGGTTCGTCGCCGGCCCGGTGTCGCTGCGCACCCTGGCCCAGCTGCGCCTGAACGACGGCTGGCTGCACGGGCACGACCTGGCCGGGGCGACCGGCCAGCCGTTCGGGCTGGACGAGGTCACCCTGGCGTGGATGGCCGACCTGGCCGCGCGGGTGATCCCGGGCAGCCTGTCGCGGCGCGGCCGGCCGCACCCGGGCGCGTCGATCCGGGTGCTGCTGCCGCCCGCGGGCGAGTGGCTGGTGGGCGGCGCGGCCGGCGAGCGGCCCGACCCGGGCGCCGAGCCCGACCTGGTGCTGCAGGCCGAGCCGCTGGCGTTCGTGCTGCGCGCGGCCGGCCGCACCGGCGGCGACCCCTGGCGGGCCAGCGGCGACCAGGAGCTGCTCGCCGACCTGTCCGCCACCCTCCACTCGGTGAGCTGAGAGCTGCCTCCTTCCTAGGAGCTAGGCGACCAGGCCGTGCGGGTCGAGCACGTACTTGCGGGCCGCGCCCTTGTCGAACTCCTGGTAGCCCTGCGGGGCCTGCTCCAGCGGGATCACGGTGGCGTTGACGTTCCTGGCGATCTGCACCTTGTCGTGCAGGATCGCCTGCATCAGCCCGCGGTTGTAGCGCATCACCGGGCACTGGCCGGTGGTGAACGCGTGCGACTTGGCCCAGCCGAGGCCGATCCGGATCGACAGCGAGCCGACCTTGGCGGGCTCGTCGACCGCGCCCGGGTCGCCGGTCACGTACAGCCCGGGGATGCCGAGCCTGCCGGCCGCCCTGGTGATGTCCATGATCGAGTTGAGCACGGTCGCCGGCGCCTCGCCCTGGGAGCCCTCCTGGCCGTGGCCGCGGGCCTCGAAGCCGACGCAGTCGACCGCCGCGTCGACCTCCCCGGAGCCGCCCAGGATCTGCTGCAGGGCGCCGCGCAGGTCGTCGGTCTGGGATAGGTCGATCGTCTCGCAGCCGAAGGTGGCCGCCTGGTTCAGGCGGTCCTTGTTCATGTCGCCGACGATCACCACCGCCGCCCCCAGCAGGTGGCAGGAGGTGGCGCACGCCAGCCCGACCGGGCCGGCGCCGGCGACGTACACGGTCGACCCGGTGGTGACCCCGGCGCTGAAGGCGCCGTGGTAGCCGGTCGGGAAGATGTCCGACAGCATCGCCAGGTCGCGGATCTTCTCCATCGCCTGGTCGCGGTCGGGGAACTTCAGCAGGTTGAAGTCCGCGTACGGGACGGTCACGTAGCGCGCCTGGCCTCCCAGCCAGCCGCCCATGTCGACGTAGCCGTAGGCGGCGCCGGCGCGGGCCGGGTTGACGTTCTCGCAGACGCCGGTGGCGCGCTCCTTGCAGTTGCGGCAGCGCCCGCAGGCGATGTTGAACGGCACGCTGACCAGGTCGCCCTGCTTGATGAACTCCACGTCGCGGCCGGTCTCGATGACCTCGCCGGTGATCTCGTGGCCGAGGGTCTGCCCCTGCGGCGCGGTGGTGCGGCCCCTGACCATGTGCTGGTCCGAGCCGCAGATGTTGGTGGCGACCGTCCTCAGGATGACGCCGTGCTGCAGCTGCCGGTGGTTCTGCTCGGGCAGCTCGAGCTTGGGGTAATCGAGGTCCTGCACTTCGACCTGGCCCGGACCGGTGTAGACCACGCCCTTGTTAGTGTCCGCCATGCTGCGTCCTCCCAGCGGAGCGAAGGGGTCGGGCAGGTTGGCGGCGCCTGGCGGGGCTCGTGCTCGCTGCATCAACGGCGCCTACCCGTCGACGGCGGCGCCGACACCGAGGCAACCGCCGATAGGCTGGGACGATGTCGACCACGACCCGCCCGGGGCGGGCGGCCGCGC
>DASQWY010000615.1:0-12614 GCA_035640005.1 Actinomycetes bacterium | reverse complement strand
CACCGTCATGTGCGGGTACAGCGCGTAGTTCTGGAACACCATGGCGATGTCGCGGTCCTTGGGGGGCAGGTCGTTGACCACCCGCTCGCCGATGCGGATGGTGCCCTCGGTGATGTCCTCCAGGCCCGCCACCATCCGCAGGGCGGTGGTCTTGCCGCACCCCGACGGGCCGACGAACACCATGAAGTCCCCGTCGGCCACGTCCAGCGACAGGGCGTTGACCGCCCGCACGCTGCCGCCGTACACCTTCGACACGTCCTCCAACAGGATCTGCGCCATGGCCACTCACCCCGCCTGGTCGTCGGCTGCCGGGACGACCTGGGTCTTCAGGCCGTCGCCGCGCCGGAACGTCGTGATCGCCTCTTCGTAGCTGTCCAGCGCCATGCGGTGGGTGACCATGGCGGCCGCGTCGATGGCGCCGGCGACGAGCAGGTCGCGTGCGCGCTCGAAGCTGTGCAGGACCGCCATCGAGCCGATGACGTTGATCTCCTCGTTGTAGATGCGGAAGGGCGAGAAGGTCCCGATCGCCTCGGCCGGCGTCACCCCGAACATCAGGAACGTCCCGCCCCGCGCCACCCGTCGCAGCCCATCCTCGATCGCCCGCACCGCGCCGCTGGCGTCGATCACCACCTCCCAGCCCCGCGGGCGGTCCAGCTCCTCGGCGGAGGTGGCGGTGCGGTCGGCGCCGAGCCGCTCGGCGACCGGCAGGCGGTGCTCGTTGACGTCGACGACCTCGACCGTGGCGGCGCCGGCCCGCCGGGCGAGCTGCGCCATCAGCAGCCCCATCGTCCCGGCGCCGTAGATCAGGTAGTGGTCGGCCAGCTTGGCGCCCAGCCGGTCGAACCCGTGCACCGCGCACGACAGCGGTTCCACCAGCGTGCCCCACGCGCGCGGCAGGTCGCCGGGCAGCAGGAACGCGTTGGCGGCGGGCGCGGCGACCAGCTCGGCGCACGCCCCGGCCCTGGTGACCCCGATCGCCTCGTAGTTCTCGCAGAGGTTCTCCCTGCCCGCCTGGCAGTAGTGGCATTCCCCGTCCGGCAGGTTGGGGTCCACGGCCACGAAGTCGCCGACCCGGAGGTGCTGGACCTCGGCGCCGGCGGCGACGACCTCGCCGCAGAACTCGTGGCCGGGGACGATCGGGTAGCGGGTGGAGGGCAGCTCGCCCTCCAGGATGTGGATGTCGGTGCCGCAGATGCCGCAGGCGTCCACCTGGACCAGGACCTCGCGAGGTCCAGGGGCGGGGTCGTCGATCCGCTGGATGCCGACCTTGCCGGGCCGCTCGACGACGACCGCCCTCACTTCACCGCCCCCATCGTCAGCCCGCGCACCAGCTGCTTCTGCGCGATCCAGCCGGCCAGCAGCACCGGCAGGCAGGCCATCGTCGCCGCCGCCGACAGCCGCGCCCAGAACAGCCCCTCGCTGGTGATGAACCCGACCAGGAAGACCGGCACGGTGGCTGCCCGGGACGAGGTGAGGTTCACCGCGAAGAAGAACTCGTTCCAGGCGAAGATGACGCAGATCAGCGCGGTCGCCGCGATGCCGGGCGCGACCAGCGGCAGCACCACGCGCACCAGCTCCTGCCGCAGGCTCGCCCCGTCGATGCGGGCGGCCTCCATGATCGCCCGCGGGACCTCCAGGAAGAACGAGCGCAGCATCCACACGGCGATCGGCATGTTCATCGCCGTGTAGAGGATGATCAGCGCGGTGACGGTGTCCAGCAGTTGCGCGTCGCGGGCGATCACGTAGATCGGCACGATCGCACCCACGACCGGCAGGAACCTGGTGGAGATGAAGAAGAACAGCACGTCCCGCCACTTCTCGACCGGCTTGATCGCCAGCCCGTAGGCGCAGGGGATGGCCAGCGCCAGCACCAGCAGGGTCGAGAGGACGGTGGCGGTGGCGGAGTTGATCAGGAACGGGACGAAGTCGCGGGAGAAGATCGCCCGGTACTGGTCGAGCGTGGGCGTGAAGAACAGCTTGGGCGGGCTGGTGAAGGCGTCGGCCTCGTGTTTGAAGCCGGTGATGAACATCCAGAAGACGGGGAAGAAGAAGCCGATCGCCGCGATCCACGCGAGGGTCGGGACCAGCAGCCGCCCCACGCGGAAGCGGCCGGCGCGGGGGGTCGTCGTCTCGACGCGGCCCGGTGCCCGTTCGGCGACAGTGCTCATCGCGGCGCCAGCTCCTCTCCCTTGAACAGGTTCGAAAGCACCCGCAGCGCGATGGTCGCGATGATGATCGTACCGATGGTGGTGACGATCGCCAGCGCGGCCGCCTGGCCGATCTCGAAGCGGCGGAAGGCCTGCAGGTACAGGAAGTAGGGCAGGTTGGTGGTGGCCTGGCCCGGGCCACCCTGGGTGATGATGAAGATGGAGTCGAAGGTCTGCACGATGAAGATGGAGCCGAGCAGCACCGACAGCTCCATGTAGGTGCGCAGGTGGGGCACTGTCAGGCGGCGGAAGATCTGCCAGTTGCCGGCCCCGTCGACCCGTGCGGCCTCGAGGATGTCGGTCGACTGGCTCTGCAGGCCCGACAGCAGGATGATCATCATGAACGGCGTCCACTGCCAGACCGCCACGGTGATGATCGTCGGCATCGGGAACCTGCTCGCCCAGTCCAGCGTGCCGACGCCGAACGGCTTGAGCACCCAGTTCACGATGCCGAACACCGGGTTGAACATGGTGGTCTTCCACAGCAGCGCGCCGGCGACCGGCATGACTAGGAACGGCGAGATGAGCAGGGTCCGCACCACCGCCCGACCCCGGAACCTCTGGTCCAGCAGGACCGCCAGCACCAGGCCGATGACCAGGGAGAAGAGCACCGCCGAGGCGGTGAACCCCACCGTGTTGAACACGGCGGTGCGGAAGCCGGCGTCGCCGAACACCTTGCCGTAGTTGGACAGGCCGACGAAGTGGCGGCTGCCCGGCCGCAGCAGGTTCCACGACTGCAGGCTGTACCAGATGGTGATCACGAACGGGATCTGGGTGACCACGATCGTGTAGAGCATGGCCGGCAGGATCAGGGAGCGCCGCCCCCAGCGGGCGCGGCGCTCCACCGCCGCCTTGGCCGCCCGCTCCCTGAGCGCAACCGCTCGTTGCCTGGTGCGATCTTCGGTGACGGTCACGGCGCCTCCAATCCAGGACGGTTCCGCTCCGGGAGCGTCATCACGGCCTATTTCTTGTAGCCGGCCTCCTTGGCCACCTGCGTGGCCTGGGTCTGCCCCTTCGCCAGGGCCTGGTCGACCGTCTCGCGGCCGGCGATGGCCGCCGAGATCTCCTGGGAGACCGAGGTGCCGAGCGACTGGAACTCCGGGATGCCCACGTACTGCACGCCGGTGTAGGGCCGCGGCTGGGTGCCGGCGTTGCTGACGTCGGCCTGGTCGATCGACTTCAGGGTCAGGTCGGCGAAGGCGGCGGCCGCCTTCTTGTACTCGGGCAGCTGGTAGGTCGACAGCCGGCTGCCCGGCGGCACCCGCGCCCAGCCGAGCTTCTCGCCGACCAGCTTGATGTAGTCCTTGGAGGTGGCCCACGACATGAACTTCCAGGCGGCGTCCTTCTTCTTGGAGGTGGACGGCATCGCCAGCGACCACGCCCACAGCCAGCCGGACCACTTCGTGTCCTTGACCGGGGCCGGCGCGTAGCCGTTCTTGCCGACCACCTTGCTGCTCTTGGGGTCCTCCAGCAGGCTGGCCGCCACGGTGGCGTCGTACCACATGGCCGCGTGGCCCTGGCTGTAGGAGGTCAGGCACTCGGTGAAGCCGGAGTTCGGCGCGCCCGGCTCGCCGGCGTCCTTGACGAGGTTGACGTAGAACTGCGTGGCCTCCTTGAACGGCGCCTCGGTCAGCTGCGCGTTCCAGCTCATGTCGTACCAGCGGCCGCCGAAGGTGTTGACCACCGTGTTGAGCGGCGCGAACAGCTCGCCCCAGCCCGGCAGGCCGCGCAGGCAGATGCCGGCCTGGTTCTTCTTGGGGTTGTTGAGCTTGCGGGCGAACTGGGCGACTTGGTCCCAGGTGGGCTGCGCGGGCATGGTGAGCCCGGCCTGCTGGAACAGGTCCTTGCGGTACATCAGGAAGGAGGACTCGCCGTAGAACGGCACCGCGTACAGGCTGTTGTTGTAGGACAGCGCCTTGGCGACCGTGGGGATCAGGTCGTTGGCGTCGTAGGCGGTGTCCTTCTGGGTGTAGGAGCCGAGGTTCTCGATCCAGCCGTTCTTGGCCCACTGCGGCACCTCGAAGGTGCCGATGGTCACCACGTCGTACTGCCCGCCCTTGGTGGCGATGTCCGCGGTCACCCGGTCGCGCAGCTCGTTCTCGGGCAGGGTCACGAACTTGACGGTGATGTTCGGGTTGTCCTTCTCGAAGTTGCCGACCAGCTTCTCGATGTCCTGCATCTGCGGGTTGGCGACCGTCGCCACGGTGATAGTGGTCTTGCCACCCGAGGAGCCGCCCCCGCCGCCCCCACCGCCGGCGCCGGTGCAGGCGCCGGCGCCCAGGGCAAGGACGAGCACCAGCGCCCAGGTGATCCTGTGCCAGCCGCCCACGGCAACGCGATCTCGCATCGACCCACCTCCCGGGTGGTTGTACCGAGTCCGGAACGGAGAACGGCGAAGATGTCGGCGATCGAGGGTGGTGCCGGAATGGGGATCATGCTCATTTGAGCACGATCTAGCTCGAATGTATCCTGCTCATTGAAGTTGACACCATTGCCCGGTGTCAAGACGTCTGTTTGACTATGAGCAGCTAACCGCTCAAGTGTGCGAGGTCTGGAGATGGTTCAAGCCGTCCCCGACGGAGTCGGCCCGTCCGAGCTGGTCCGCCTGGCCGCGGTTGCCCGCCGCTTCTACGTCGACGGCCGCTCCAAGCTGGAGATCGCCGAGGAGTTCGGGCTCAGCCGCTTCAAGATCGCACGCCTGCTCGACCAGGCGCTGGCCCGCGGCATCGTCCGCATCGAGGTCGGCGTGCCGGCCCAGATCGACGCCGAGCTGTCCGAGCGCGTCCGCACCACCTACCACCTGCGGCACGCGATCGTGGTCGACGCCCCCGAGCATCCCGAGACCGACCTGCGGGCCCACCTGGCCCGGGTCGCGGCCGACCTGCTCACCGAGACGGTGGTGGAGGGGGACATCCTCGGGCTCGGCTACGGCCGCACCCTCACCGTCATGACCGAGGCCCTGCGGCGGCTGGCCCGCAGCACGGTCGTGCAGCTGTCGGGCGCGCTGCTCGGCGTCAACGTCCAGGAGAACACCATCGAGCTGGTCCGCCGGGTCGCCACCGTCTCCGGCGGCCCGGCCTTCCCGATCTACACCCCGCAGGTGCTGCCCGACTTCGCCACCGCCGAGGCGCTGCGCCGCGAGCCGCAGGTCGCCGAGGCCGGGCGCCGCTGGAACCAGCTCACCAAGGCGGTGGTCGCCGTCGGCTCATGGGACCCGCCGCACTCGCAGCTGTACGTCGCCCTCAGCCAGCGCGAGCGCGACCTGCTGCGGGCGCAGGGAGCCTGCGCCGAGCTGTGCGCCAACCTGCTCGACGCCGACGGCCAGCCGGTCGCCACCGACTTCACCGACCGCTGCATCACCATCACCACCGGCCAGCTCCGCGCGGTCGACGAGGTGATCGCCGTCGGCGGCGGCTCCGACAAGGTGGCCGCCTTCCGGTCGGTCCTCAAGGGCGCCCACGCGACCAGCCTGATCACCGACGTGATCGTCGCCCGCGCCCTGCTGGAGCACCCCTCCCCACCCGACCCCGCCGGTGCGAGGGGCCGGTCGGCGGGGTCGTAGGGTCGGCCGCCGCCGTTCAGGAGCGGAGGTGCGTCCCCGCGATCGCGGTGAGCAGCGCGTAGGTGACCTGCTCCTTGGCGATGTCGCCGTGGCTGGTGATGACCGCGTCCGCGTTGAGGTTGTAGAGCCGGCCGGCCGAGAAGTCGTAGGCTTGGCCGACGCCGAGCAGGAGCCCGTCGCCGGCCTCCGGGGTCTTCTGCGCCCCGTTGCGACCGAGACCGCCGAAGCGGTCGTTCTTGTCCCCGAGCCCGGCCGCCACCTGGTTCCGCAGCAGCGACGCCAGCGGGTAGGCGTAGCCGACCGCCAGGTCGTTCTTGGTGTAGGTGATCAGCACCGGCCCGGCCACCAGGTGGTTGGCGACCACCGCACGGAAGAAGCCGTCGTGGACGTCGTCCCAGCGCTGGGCGAAGCCGTAGTGGGAGAAGGCGGCCTGCAGCAGCGTCAGGCTGTCCGCCTGCACCGGCGGCTTGCCGGGCGGGCCGGCGGTCGCCGCCGTGGCCAGGCGGGCGCCGAAGCTGTGCCCGACCATGTGCAAGGCGATGTCGGGACGCCGGTCGCGGACCTGCCTGAGCAGGTCGTAGACGCCGCCGGCGCCGACCGTCCCGGCCCGCTCCTTCATCTGGTAGTAGGTGAGGAAGTTCATGAGCTTCAGGGCCGCGCCCTTGGGCCCGCTGCTGAGCAGGTCCTTGAAGAAGCCGGCCGCGTGGCCGGTCGGGTCGCCCACGCTGGTCGCCCCGCCCTGGCCGGCCGCGCTCGGGCCGGCGGCCGGCAGCACCGGCTTGCTCAGGCGGCGCATGACCTCGTCGCCCGGCAGCGCGAACAGGTCGCTGGTGGCGTCCTCCTCGTCGGCCGCGGTCCGCGGCACGGTCGACAGCAGCGCCTCGGCGAACTCCTGGCGGGCCGTCTGCCGGTCCTCCAGCAGCGGCACGAGCTGCTTGGCGCGCTCGACGGCGGCGTCCGCCGCCGGGTCGTCCAGCGCCTGCTTGAGCTCCTCGAGCTGGCCGAGCAGCACCGCGTCGCTGACGGCCGGCTCGACGCCGGCCGCGTGGCCGGCGATCAGGTCCTTGTCAGCCCATTTCTTGGAGGGCCACAGCACCCCGAAGACCGCGAACGAGCGGTCCCCGAGGTTCGAGACCTGTCCGGCGGCCAGCGCCTGCCGCAGCAGCCGCAGCAGGCTGTCGTAGGTCGCCTTGGCCTCGTCCATGGTGTTGTTCCAGCCGTGGCAGAGCACCAGCAGGTCGGTGGTGCCGGGCGCGGCGGCCATGTCGAGCAGCGCGGCGGCCTCGCCGGCGTCGAACACCGCCCCGGTGCTGGTGAACTGGACGGTGCGGTACGGGAGTTCCTCGCCGTTCGGCATGCTGCCCCCTTGGGTCGCCGGCCTGACGCTCAGACCGACTGGATCGCCCGCATCAGGTCGACCAGCCCCCGGCCCTGGAAGTTCCGGTCCCGCCTGAGGTCGGTGGCCGTGTTCAGGAAGATGTCCTTGACCGTCTCCGGCTTGCCGATGAACTCCTGGCGGATCGACAGGAACGCGGCGATCACGCCGGACACGTGCGGCGCGGCCATGCTGGTGCCGCTGTCCTCCACGTAGTCGACGTCGCCGACCTTGCCGGCCGCGTCCTGGCGCCGCTTGCCGGCCGCGCAGGAGAGGATCTTCTCCCCCGGCGCGACCAGGTCCGGCTTCAGGCGGCCGTCGCCGGTCGGGCCCTTGGAGGAGAAGTAGCTGACGCCGTAGACGTGTGGCATGTCCCTGTGGGTCGAGCCGACGGTGATGCCGAGGTCGGCGTTGCCCGGGTCGTTGATGGTCAGGTCCATGCCGGCCGCCACCGGGCCCTTGACGTAGTCCTGGTTCCAACCGTAGCCGGTGTTGCCGGAGGCCACCACCACCACCACGCCGGAGCGGACCAGCTGGTCCACCTCCACGCACAGCGGGCTCTGGCCGCAGGCGAACCACTCCGGCTCGAACTCGTAGCCGACGCTCAGGTTGACGCCGTGGATCAGCAGGCGGCGGCCGTAGCTGTTGATGCGCTGGATCTCCTCCAGGGCGGCGATCAGGTTGGAGGCCAGCCCGCCCCCGTCCGCGTCCAGCACCTTCATGCTGACCAGCTTGCACTTCGGCGCCATCCCGGAGATCGCCGGCAGCTCGACGAGGTCCCAGTCGATGTCGCCGTGCTCGTCGCGGTGGCGCGAGAACGCCCGCACCGGCCGCTCCTCGGTGGGCTTCAGCTCCCCGGCGATGATCCCGGCCACGTGGGTGCCGTGGCCGTCGGCGTCCTCGAACGGGTCGCCCTGGCCTTCCAGCCGGGTGAAGTCCCGGTGGGGGATGGCCGGGTCCAGGTCGAGGTTGTGGTGCAGGGCGAAGTGCGGGTGCCGCTTGTCGACGCCGGAGTCGACCACCGCCCAGACGATGCCGTCGCCCAGGGCGGAGAAGGAGATCCGGGCGGCGTCGGCCTTGACGGTGGCGATCGACTTGTTGATCAGCGGCCGCACCGGGAAGTCGGGCCAGATCCGGTAGATGGCCCGGTGGGCGATGCCACCCGGTGGGTCCTCGGGCCTCCGTTCGTTGTCGAGCTGGACCAGCTTCTGGATGACCTCACGATCCAGGTTCGCGAACAGGTACTGCTGGCTGTAGCCGCTCTTCTGTTCGTCGACCCCTTGGTCGCCGCCGCCCCCGACGCTCTGGATCGCCTGGTCGACCAGCTGCTTGGCCCGCTTCCGGCCTTCGTCGCGGCCGTCGCGGTAGCCGAAGTTGAGGTCCAGCACCACGTGGTAGCGCTCAGGTTTCTGCTTGCCCTGCTCCTCGTCCCGCAGCCGCCGCAGTAGCGGGATCGCGATCACCGTCTTGTCCAGCGTCTCCGGGTTGAAGGCGCCACGGTCGCGCCTGCCCGGGTCGCTCTGCGGCAGTTCGGACACGTCCCGCCCCCCTCTCGCCCATCACCCCGTTCGGCACGCCGGAGTATCCAATACCGCTCCACCCCCGCCAAGGGGACGAAGGGGGTCGAAGGAACGGCGCGGCGGGCCGGTCAGCTCGCCAGCCTGAACCGGGCCTCCCCGTCCCGGTCCCGCCAGGGGATGTGGACCCATCCCCTGTGCCGCCGCCCGGTCACGGTCACCTGGGCGATCTGGTGGTAGTCCCTGCTCCTGATGCCGTCGTAGTCGTGCCGCACGATAGACCAGTAGATGTCCTCGCTGACGATCAGGGCGAGTGGTGATGAGCCATGCGCCAGGCACGCTTTGAAGCGGGGCGCGTTGAGGAGCCGGAAGGCCAGGTCGACCGCCTCGCCGAAGCAGCCCCTGCCATCGAAGTGGACTTCCCCGGCGTGGGCCACCGCACGAAGCCGGAGCTGTCGCTGGGGACGCTCGGCTTCCGGCAGGCCGCGGTTGTAGTCGACCAGATGGCTGGTGAGCCGTGGGGCCAGGCGGTTCAAGAGCAGGGTCTTCGGCACCTGGTCGGCCGGACGGATGGTCACCAGGACCCCGTCGCCCCGGTCGGCTGGCGGGTCCCGGTAGGCCTCCACGATCCCGACGTCGCCCATGGACCGGTAGAGCAGGGAGTACACCTCGGCGCGGAGCTGCTCCTTGACCGGGTTGGTACGCAAGCGGCTGGTGGAGCCCTGGATGTCGACCGCGAAGATGCTCCGGTGCACGGGATAGTTGCTCTTCGCGAGAGGCGCGCCACGCTCAGTGGCGAAGCGAACCGCCAAGCCGAGGTAGGCCGCCACGCAAGCCGTCGATGAGAAGCAGGCGACCGACGCCGCCACCGCGAGGACGGGCAGGGGGAGGAGGCTGCGCCCGCACGCCCTCGACGCCGAGGAGGGACCTGCCCGCACCGGGTAGGTGTCGCGCTGGTCCTGACGCCAGTGAGCCATGGGAGCCCCCGAGGCGGCTCTGCTTGCGGTAAACTTAACGTAGAAGCAAGTGAAGTAAGTGTGAATCGAGAGGAGATGTTTGTCAACCGTGCGAACTTCTACTAGGATTCACATCAGGGGTCGCGTCAGATCCCTGGATCCACCTGCCCGCCGGCACGTTCACCTGCGGTGTTGTTCATCTCTAGTCGACCATCGGTGAGGCCATGGCGAGAAGAATCGACGCCTCGGCGAGGGAGACCGCCCTCGGCCAGCGCCTGCGCGCGCTTCGGGAAACGGAGTTCCGGCGCTTGACGCAGGAGGAGGTCGCGCAGGCACTCGGTCAACCGGCGCTGAGCGTCGCCACCATCTCGATGTGGGAGGGTTCCGGCCGGACCCCTCCCCGCGCCCGCCTGGAGGCCTACGCCAGGCTGTTCTGCACGCGGCGATCCTTTGCGGACCGGGAGCCGCACCTGCTCGACGAAGCTGACCTGAGCAAGGACGAGCGCGCCCGGATGCAAGAGCTCGAGCGGGAGCTGCTCGGCCTGCGCGCGACGGCGCTGGCGGACGCGGGCCAGGACGAGTGGAGCATCTGGCGCTTCCCCGATAACCGCCCCGTCACGCTGGTGTGCAGCGAGCTGCCAAAGGAGCTTCGGTCCGAGTATGCCAACCCGGGTCACCGCGACTTCGTCCGCGCCTACTCCTGGGCGGATGTCGATGCCCTCATCGGCCTCCACGGCCATATCAGGGCCGAGAACCCCACCTCAGCCGTTGAGATCAAGGGCGGCGAGCTGGACCCGGAGAGCCCCATGCAAGGACACCTCGTCCTGATTGGCGGGGTGCTGTGGAACCGGGCGACGAAGTGGTTCCTGAGGAGGCTCTCCCTACCTGTCCAGCAACGGCCGACCAAGGGCAACATCTTCGTCACCGAGGACGACGGGGTGCGCGAGTTCGGGCCGGTCTGGGGTGACGACGGAGGCGGTGCGAACCAGGCCGACGATGAGCTGCGGGTGCCAGAGGAGGACGTCGGGCTGTTCGCCCGAACCGCCAATCCGTTGGCGCCACAGTGCTCACTGTCGATCTGCAACGGCGTGACCACCCGAGGCGTCCGAGGCGCGGTCCTGGCCTTCACCAATCCCGAGTTCAGGGAGCGGAACGAACGCTACGTGCTCAGCCGGTTCGGGCGCGACGCGAGCTTCTGCATCCTCATGCGCGTGCCCATCTACGACCGCGGTGACCATGACCCGATCACGCCCGACCTCACCGATGAGAACACCGTGCTCTACGAGTGGTCCGAAGTGAGAAACGAGTGATCGTCGAGTCTCCCCGACGGTCGCCCCGGTCCTGACGTAACCGCCTCGGTCCCCGAGCACGCCCAATCGAGACCATGACATCCAAACTTGCCGTGATCGTGCCCGTCCACAACACGCCCCGTCAGATGGTCGAAGCCGCGCTGCAAAGCCTGGTGACCCAGACAAGGACGTCACGCGACTTCGAGATCATCATCGTCCAAGACCGCAATCGCGAGCCCTTGGACGCCACCATCGCGCGATTCCCGATGCTCAGGCTCACCAACTTGCGGCTGCCGGCGGGCGAGGGCGTCAGCGCCGCTCGGAACTTCGCCATCGCGGCGACCGACGCGCCATATGTGCTCCTGCTCGACGCCGACGACCAGCTCCACGACAATTGCATCCATGAGCTGCTGGACCTTGCCGGCGCGGAGCGCGGATACGGCGCGTATTACGCGAACGCCATAAAGTACAGTCCTGACATGAGGCGCATCGTACGGTGGATCAATTCAGCCACCTACGCGGCTCTCTACCGAGGTTACTACGACTCTCCGTCGAATCCAATCTACCATTCGATCTTCGTGGGCCATCCCATCATGTTCCACCGGGCGACCCTGCTGGCTATTGGTGGCTTCGACGAGGGTTGGCCGTGCGGTGAGCTCACCGATGTGGTCGTCAGGCTGCACGCCGCGGGCAGGCCGCTCCGCCATCTGGACAGGTATCTCTATCGCTACCGAGAAAACCCGACGGGCCTCTCCAAGCAACCGGCTCTGCATCAGCAACGTTGCCGCTCGCTGATAGCCGGGTTCAAGTCGGTGTTCGGCGTCCCATCGCTCCATGCCCTGCCACTGGGGAGGGTGGCTCCCTTCCTCCACATGCACTACACGCTGGGCGTCGGCGACCCCATAGGGGGAACCATCAAACTGCCCTATCTGGACTACGGGACGCTCACCCTTCGCGACCACCAATACGGGTCGAGCGGATTGACGGCGTATCCGCGGTCAGGGGACGCTTCACTGCCCCTTCTGCTGCTTTCGTAGCTCGAATTCCTCGATTGGCATGATCTCGTTGGTCCCGAGCACCATGGAGTTGGCGGGAACGTCCTTGGTGACCGTGGCACTGGCGGCAACGTACGATCCCGCCCCGATCGTGATGTCCCCGACCACCACGGCACCGTACCCGACCACGACGTTGTCCTCGATGACCGGCGACGGCTCGTCCCGCAACCAGTTGAGGGGCCTACGATACTTGTGAACGAGATTTCCCATCACAGTCACATGGTCGCCGATCTTGACCCCTCCCGGAACCAGACCCGTGACCCGGCAGTCTGAACCGATCTCGACGTGGTCGTAGACGCGGGCGCCGTACAACAGCATGGTTCGCGGGCCGATGCGGGTGTCGGACCCTATCCGGACGAAATCGTCCACGTAGGAGTCCTCGCCGATCGACACGCCTTCGTAGATGACGGTGTGGTTGCAGATCACCGTTCGTTCGCCGACGCTCACGGGCCGCCACTCGCGATTAGGCGGGGGCGGGAGAGAGGGGTCCTCGCCATACTTCACCGCCAGCCGCCGGTGAAATGCGCCCAAAACGTTGAACGAACCGATGACGACCGATTTGGCAAGGCTCACGTTGCTGTAAACGATGTTCTCGTCCATGAACCCCAGCTCCGATTCGTCGGCTTGGACCGGACCACGGCTTCAATCCGGAT
>DASQWY010000614.1:0-10824 GCA_035640005.1 Actinomycetes bacterium | reverse complement strand
GGCGTGGTCACCGATGACGCCATCCGCTCGCTGACGATCTCCCAGCGCCTGCTCGGCACCCGCGAGATCATCCTCGTCCACCACACCGACTGCGGCATGCTCACCTTCAGCGACGACGAGGTGAAGGCGGCCATCGAGGCCGACACCGGGCTGCGTCCCCACTTCGCGCTGGAGGCGTTCAAGGACCTGGAGGAGGACGTGCGCCAGTCGCTGCGCCGCGTCAAGGCCAGCCCCTACCTGCTCCACAAGGACGCAGTGCGGGGCTTCGTCTACGACGTCAACAGCGGCCGCCTCCGCGAGGTCACCTGACCGCAAGGCCCGATATCGCCGCGGAGTCCGGACAGCTCGGCGATCCTCCACAGAAGCGACAGCGGCGCGCCTGGCGACCGGGTCGCGCTTGTATAGTCGTTCGCCATGAGACCACGACATCGACTCACGGTGCTGCCGGCCGTGCCCGAACCGCTCGCGCCCCTGCGGGTGCTCGCCCACAACCTCCGCTGGGGCTGGCATCCGCCGACCCAGGAGCTGTTCCGCTCGATCGACCCGGACGGCTGGGAGTCGTCCGGCCACAACCCCCTGCGCATGCTCAACGAGACCGACGCCCGCGTGCTGGAGCAGGCCGCCGCCGACCCCGGCTTCCTCCACCGCCAGCGCGAGGTCTTCGACGACCTGCAGCGCTACCTGGACGAGGCCCGCTGGTACCAGGGGCTGGCCGACGCGCCCAGGTGCATCGCCTACTTCTCGCCCGAGTTCGGGGTCAGCGAGGTGCTGCCCCAGTACTCCGGCGGCCTCGGCGTGCTCGCCGGCGACCACCTCAAGGCCGCCAGCGACCTGGGCGTGCCGGTGGTCGGGGTGGGGCTGTTCTACCGCGCCGGCTACTTCCGCCAGACGCTCACCGCCGACGGCCGCCAGCACGAGAGCTACCCCGCCTTCAACCCGTACGAGCTGCCGCTGGAGCCGGCCACCGACCCGGCCGGCCGGCCGCTGCGGATCACGGTCAACCTGCCCGAGGCGATGCTGCACGCGCAGGTGTGGGTCGCCGAGGTCGGCCGCGTGCCGCTGTACCTGCTCGACTCCGACGTCGAGGAGAACGGCCCGGCCGAGCGGGCGGTCACCGACCGGCTCTACGGCGGCGGCGGCGAGCACCGGCTCCGCCAGGAGATCCTGCTCGGCATCGGCGGGGTGCGGGTGCTGCACGCGCTCGGCATCGAGCCGCAGGTGTTCCACACCAACGAGGGGCACGCCGGCTTCCTCGGCCTGGAGCGCATCCGCCGCCTGATCCAGGAGGAGGGCCTGGACGCGGCCAGCGCGATCGAGACGGTCCGCGCCGGCACCATCTTCACCACCCACACGCCGGTGTCGGCCGGCATCGACCGCTTCCCGCGCTCGTTCATCGAGCGCTATTTCGGCCCGGGCGGGGTGGACACCGGCCTGAGCACCGACCGGATCATGGACCTCGGCGCCGAGCAGGACGGCGACGGCTCGATGTTCAACATGGCGATGATGGGCCTGCGCCTGGCGCAGCGGGCCAACGGCGTCAGCCGCCTGCACGGCGAGGTCTCCCGCGAGATGTTCCGTGGCCTGTGGCCCGGATTCGAGCCCGCCGAGGTGCCGATTGGGCACGTCACCAACGGCGTCCACGCCGGCACCTGGGCCAACCGGGACTGGAGCCGGTTGTACGAGCGCCGGCTCGGCCCCGACTACCGCGTCTCCGACCAGGCGTGGACGGCCCTGGCCGAGGAGGACGACGAGTCGATCTGGGAGGTCCGCGGCCGGGCAAGGGCGCGGCTGGTCGACGACGTGCGCCTGCGGCTCAAGCGCGCCTGGCTCGCTCGGGGGGCCAGCGAGGGCCAGCTCGGCTGGATCGACCGGGCCTTCGATCCGGAGGTGCTGACCGTCGGCTTCGCCCGGCGGGTCCCCTCCTACAAGCGGCTGACCCTGCTGCTGCAGGACGCCGACCGGCTCACCCGGCTGCTGCTGGACCAGGACCGCCCGATCCAGCTGCTGATCGCCGGCAAGGCCCACCCGGCCGACGAGGGCGGCAAGTCGCTGATCGCCGACTTCGCGCGCTTCGCGGCCGACGCGCGGGTGCGCCACCGGGTCGCCTTCCTGCCCGACTACGACATGGGCCTGGCCAGGACCCTGGTCGCCGGCGCCGACGTGTGGCTGAACAACCCGCTGCGGCCCTACGAGGCGTGCGGCACCAGCGGCATGAAGGCGGCCCTGAACGGCTGCCTCAACCTGTCGATCCGGGACGGCTGGTGGGACGAGCTGTACGACGGCGGCAACGGCTGGGCGATCCCCTCGGCCGACGACCCCAGCATCCCCGCCGACCGGCGCGACCAGCTGGAGGCGGCCGCCATCTACGAGCTGCTGGAGCACGAGGTGCTGCCGCTGTTCTACGACCGGCCCGACGGGCTGCCCCGGCGCTGGATCGCGATGGTCCGCCACAACCTGATCTCGCTGGGGCCGGCGGTGCTGGCCAGCCGCATGGTGCGCGACTACACCGAGGGCTACTACCTGCCGGCCGCCAGGACCTCCCGGGGGCTGGCCGCCGACGGCTTCGGCGCCTCGCGCGAGCTGGCCGGCTGGAAGCGGCGGGTG
Source organism: Actinomycetes bacterium (assembly GCA_035640005.1). Lineage (GTDB taxonomy): Bacteria > Actinomycetota > CALGFH01 > CALGFH01 > CALGFH01 > DASQWY01. Next base: position 8,220 of record DASQWY010000614.1, on the reverse strand, counting down.
GCCGGCGCCTGGCACGCGGTGGCCGTGCGGAAGGTGTCCAACGGCAGCGAGGAGCGCCTGCTCGGCTCCCGGCTGCCGGTCAGGGCCGTGGTCGAGCTGGGGGAGTTGGACCCCGCCGAGGTCGAGGTGCAGGCCGTCTACGGCCGCGTCGACGACGCCGACGAGCTGCGCGACCCGGAGCTGGCCCCCCTGAAGCAGAACGGCCAGCGGGCCGTGGACGGCTGGGTGTTCGAGGGCGAGGTGCCGCTGTCCACCCCTGGCGCGTTCGGCTGGACCGTCCGGGTGGTCCCCCGCCACGTCAACCTGGCCTACCCGTCCGAGCTCGGCCTGGTCGCCTGGGCCTGACCCGCAGCGATCTCGCCGGTCTGCTGCTCCAGGAACGCCCGGAGCAGCAGCACGACCCAGGTCCGGTAGGGGCGCCAGCGTTCGGCCCGGTCGGCCAGCCACGCCTCGTCCGCGGGGCCGTCCAGGCCGTAGGCCAGGCCGGCGGCGCGGCACAGGCGCGGCTCGCGGGTGGGCAGGTGGTCGGGGTCGCCGGCGCCGCGTAGCAGGATCAGCTCGGCCGAGAAGTCGCCGACGCCCGGCAGCCGCTTCAGCTCGGCGAGCGCCTCCTCCCGCGGCAGGGAGCGCAGCCTGTTGGCGTCCAGGCGGCCGTCGAGGGTCGCCTCGGCCAGCGCCCGCAGGTACTCGGCCTTGCGCCCGAACAGTCCCGGGAAGTCGCCCAGCCCGGCGAGGCGCGAGGGCCCGGGGAACGCGTGCCGGCGGTCGCCGTGGATGTCGACCGAAGGTCCCAGCTCGGCCGCCATGCGCTCCTTGACCCTGGCCGCCTGGGCGATGCGGATGCGGTGGCCGATCAGCGTCCAGGCGGCCGCCTCGTAGGGCGAGAAGAAACAGACCGGCCGCAGGCCCGGCCAGCGGGCCTGGAGGCCTCCGACCACCGGGTCGCGCCGCCCGACCTCCGGGAAGCCGCCGCCGTCGACGTCCAGCGACAGGATGCGGGCCACCTGCGCGCGCACCACCCCGGGGTCGGCGGGCCCGAACACCTCGGCGACCACCTCGCGGTCCGGTTGCCGGAGGCAGACCCCGGCAGGGTCGTCGGCGCCGTCGGCGACGAACGCCAGGTGCAGGTGGCCGGGCTCGGCCGCCTGGTGGGCGGCCGGGGTGAACCCCTCCAGGAAGGCAGCGCCGGCCGTCAGCGAGACCGGCCCGGCCGGGGTGATCTCGAAGCTCGTCATGGCTCTTCCCGGACCAGCAGGGCGTGGGGGGTGGCGGCCAGCAGGCGGGCGACCGGGGTCGGGCCGCCGGGGAAGGTGCCGCCGGCCAGCAGCTCCCGCCAGGGCCCGGCGGGCAGCTCGACGGTGGCGGCGCCAGGCGGCCGCGGCAGGCAGGTGACCACCGCCGCCAGGCGGTCGCCGCCGCGCAGGTAGGCGAGCAGGTGCTCGGGGGCGGCCAGGGGGCGGTAGCCGGTGAACAGCTCGGGGCGACGGCGGCGCAGGCGCAGGGCGGTGCGGGTGACCCGGAACTTGAGGGAGCCGTCGCCGCGGAAGGCGACCGGCCGCCGGTTGTCGGGGTCGACCAGCACCAGCTGCTCGGTCTCGGTGCCCTGGTAGGTGTCGGGTACCCCGGGGGCGGTCAGCCGCAGCAGGGCGAGCCCGGCGGCGCGCACCCGCCCCGCGGGGGCGACCACCTCGACCAGCGCCTCCAGCTCGGCGAGCAGCCCGGCGTCGCCGTAGGCCCGCGCGACCAGGTCGGCGACCGCCGCCTCGTAGCCCTGGTCCGGGTCGGTCCAGGAGCTGCGCAGCCCGGCCTCGCGGACGGCCTTGCGCAGGTAGGCCAGGCAGCGCTCCCGGGGCAGCGGCCAGGCGCCCACCATCGTCTGCCACAGCGCCAGCGCGTCCGCCGGGTCCACCCCGGCGGCGAGCCGTGCGGTCCAGCGCTCGGCCAGCGCCCACCAGCGGTCCGGGTCGTCGGTGAGGGCGGCGAGGCGGGCGCGGACGTCCTCGCCCCGCTTGGTGTCGTGGGTGGAGGTGGCCAGCATGGACCGCGGCCAGCGCCGCTCGCGCTCGGCGGCGGCGGCGTGGAACTCCGCCGGCGAGCGGCCGAAGCCGGCCAGGTCGCCGCCGACCTCGCTGCGGGCCAGCAGGCGCACGTCGCGGTAGACGGCCTCGTCCTCCACCCCCTTGGCCATCGCCGGGCCGCTGAGCTGCTGGAAGCGGCGCACCGCCTCCGGGGCCCGACCCTCCGGGGCACCCCCTTGGGGTTCCCCGGACCCCTCCGGCGACGCCAGCAGCAGCGCCCCGAGCAGCCGGTCCAGCGCGCCGGGGTCGACCTCGCCGCCGTCCCACAGGCGGTCGGCGACCGCGCCGCCGGCGCTGGTCAGGACGGCCTGGTCGGCGTCGCCGACCCGGTCGGTGACGTAGGTCCGGTACACCGGCAGCTGCGCGGCCAGCTCGACCACCGCGTCGCGGTTGGCGGCCTGGTCGCCGGGAAGGTGCCTGGCGACCGCCGCCACCTCCGCGCCGAAGGCCCGCCGCAGCTGCTCCCGCTTGCAGGCGACCGCCAGGGCCGCGCCGTTCGGGTCGCGGCCGCTCAGGGCGGCGTAGCGCTCGGTGAACGGCCCGGCGGCGGCGGGGTCCAGCAGCAGCCCGTCGGCCAGCGCCAGGAACTCGTAGCCGGTGGTGCCCGCCACCGGCCAGGGCGGCAGCCGCTCGCGGCCCTCCAGCACCTTCTCGACCACCACCCAGGGCACGCCCCCGTCGGCCAGGCGCCGCAGGTAGCCGGCGGGGTCGGCGAGCCCGTCGACGTGGTCGACCCGGACGCCGTCGACCAGCCCCTCGGCGACCAGCCGCAGGATGGTCGCGTGGGTCAGCCGGAACACCTCCGGGTCCTCCTGCCTGACCCCGACCAGGTCGTTGATGGTGAAGAAGCGCCGGTAGTTGCCGTCCACCGCCGCCCGCCGCCACTCGACCAGCTCGTAGTGCTGCCGGTCGAGCCGGTCGGTGCCCGGCGCCAGCGGGAAGCGCTGCTGGTGGTAGCGGACCCAGCCGTCCTCGACCCGCAGCTCGCCGCGCACCTGCTCCAGGGGCGCGCCGAGCACCGGCAGCCGCACGCGGCCGCCGGCGGCGGCCCAGTCGACGTCGAACACGCGGGCGAAGCGGGACCCCTGCCCGTGGCGGAGCACGTCGACCCACCAGGGGTTCTCCTCCGAGGCGGCCATGTGGTTGGGGACCAGGTCGACGACCAGGCCCATGCCGTGGCCGCGCAGCGCGGCGACCAGCTCGCGCAGGCCGCCCTCGCCGCCCAGCTCGGGCGAGACCTCGGTGGGGTCGACCACGTCGTAGCCGTGCGCCGAGCCGCTCCTGGCGCGCAGCACCGGCGACACGTACAGGTGCGACACGCCCAGGTCGGCCAGGTACGGCAGCACCGCCCTGACCGCGGCGAACGGGAAGCGCGCGGACAGCTGCACCCGGTAGGTCGACTGTACTGTTGACACTGCGGAACGACGATAGCGGGCGGGAGGTTGCCGATGGGCGCCGAGCGGTTGGTGGGCGGCACCGCGGTCGCGATCGCGGCGGCGGTGCGGGCCGGGGAGGTCCGGCCGACCGAGGTGGCCGAGGCGCACCTGGCCCGGATCGCCGAGGTGGACGGGCGCGTGCACGCCTTCCAGCTGGTCCGCGTCGACGAGGTGCTGGCCGAGGCGCGGGCGCTGGAGGCCAGGCCCGACCTGGCCGACCTGCCGCTTGCCGGCGTGCCGGTGGCGATCAAGGACAACGTCGACCTGGCCGGCAGCCCGACCCGCCTGGGCTCGGCGGCCACGCCGGCCACCCCCGCGGCCGACGACGACGAGCCGGTCCGGCGCCTGCGCGAGGCAGGCGCCCTGCTGGTCGGCAAGACCACCGTGCCCGAGCTGGCCCTGTGGCCGTTCACCGAGAGCGAGGCGTACGGGGCGACCCGCAACCCGTGGAGCCTCGACCACACCCCTGGCGGGTCGAGCGGCGGCTCGGCGGCGGCGGTGGCCGCGGCGATGGTGCCGCTGGCGCTCGGTGCCGACGGCGGCGGCTCGATCCGCATGCCGGCCTCCAACTGCGGCCTGGTCGGCATCAAGCCGGGCCGCGGGCTGGTGCCGGTGAACCGGCCGAGCTGGCTGGGCATGAGCGAGTTCGGCCCGCTGGCCACCACCGTCGCCGACCTGGGGCTGTGCCTGGACGTGCTGGCCGGCGCGGCGGCCTACCGGTCGGTGGCCGCGCCCGAACGGCCGCTGCGCATCGGCGTGACCGCCAGGCCGCCGGCGGTCGGGGTCCGGGTCGACCCGCAGGTCCGGGCGGCGCTGGACGCCACCGCCGCCGCCCTCGGCGAGGCCGGCCACCGGGTCGCCGAGGCCGCGCCGCCGTGGCGCAACGGCGACGCCGCCCCGTTCCTGTACCGGGTGTTCCTGGGCACGACCGAGGACGCCGACGGGCTGCCCGAGGACGCCATGGAGCGGCGCACCCGCAACCAGGCGCGCATCGGCCGGCTGCTGCGCCGCCTCCGGCCGGCGCCGGACGGGCCGCCGGCGCGCGCGCTCGCCCGCTTCCAGGCCTGGTTCGGCGACCACGACCTGCTGCTCAGCCCGACCCTGGCCGCCCCGCCGCTCAGGGTCGGCGCCTACCGGGGCAAGGGCGTGGCCGCCACCATGCTGGGCCTGACCGGCTACATGCCGTTCACGCCGCCGCTCAACCTGGTCGGCTTCCCGGCGGCCTCGGTGCCGGCCGGGACCTCCCGCGAGGGGCTGCCGCTGGGGGTGCAGCTGGTCGCCGCCCCCGGCGGCGAGGGGCTGCTGCTGGCCGTCGCCCGCCAGCTCGAGCAGCTCCGGCCCTGGCCGCGCCACGCCCCCCTGTCGCCGCTGCGGGCCGCCGGCTGAGCCGGCTCAGCCTTCCAGCGCGCTGCCGGGCAGCCAGTAGACGTCGCGGTTCTCGGCCAGCAGGTTGAGGTCGTGGCTGCCGAAGCCGAAGCCGACCCCCTCGACGTTGGCCGGGGAGCCGAGCTCGGCCTTCCAGCGGGGCGGGTGGCCGATCAGGTCGGCGACCAGCGCCTGGCCGCGGGCCGCCGGGTCGCTGGCCTGGTAGACGTAGAGCTCGGTGTGGGTGTCGACCGCCAGCAGCCGCGAGTCGCTCGACAGGTCGGCCCCTGACAGCGTGGCGACCGGGCCGCCGCCGGGGCCGCTGAGCGTGCCCACCCGCTGCAGCGTGACCGTGCCGTGCGGGTCGAGCCTGGGGAAGCGGTAGACGGTGGACCGGTCGGTCTTGTCGATGACGTACGGCACGCCGTCGACGATGAACATCGCCTCGGCGTTCTTGCCGGCGCAGCCGGCCGGCGGGTCGGGGAAGCGGTAGTGGTAGGTGGCGGCCACGTGCGCGGTGGCGCCCGGCGCCGGCTCGGGCTCGGGGACCTTCAGCAGGGCGGTGTCGGTGCGGTCGCACTCGTTGTTGCCGATGTCGGCGATCCAGATGTTGCCGTCGCCGTCGCGGGCGATGTCCTCCCAGTCGCGCGGCGTCGCGCCCTCGACCGGGACGGCCACGAAGGCGGCGCCGGAGGCGACGTCGACCACCTGGCCGCCGGCGACCTTGTAGGCGTACAGGGCGTCCTGCGGCCGGCCGGGCTTGGACTTGCCGCCGCGGTCGCGGATCGCCCAGAGCACGCCCGGGTGGCGGCTGCTGGCCACCACCCCGGAGCCGCCGCCGGCCGGGAACGCCCGCCGCTCGACCCGCGCGACGTTGCCGAGGTCGGCCGTGCCGCCGGCGGCGGGGCGCCCGCTGGTGGGGGTGGTCCCCGGGCCGCCCCCGCCAGAGCAGGCGGCCGCGGCCAGGGCGAGCAGCGCGGCGGCCAGCCGGGCGCGGGTTCGCATCGGCAGGCTCCAGGGCTGGGGAATGGCCGGCATACGGTAGCGCGCCTAGGCGCGCTTGCGAAGCACGGCCAGCGAGCGGGAGGCCATCGACAGCTCCTCGCCGGACTGGTAGCTGGGGGCCTCGGCGCCGGACGGCAGCACGAACGCCAGGCCGGTGTCGGCGACCAGCTCGTACTCCTTGCCCCAGGGGTGGCCGGGCAGCGTGAACAGGGCCGGCTCGCCGCCGCCGTTGAGCAGCAGCAGGTAGCTCACGTCCACGATCCGCTCGCCGCGCGGGCCCCGGTCGGGGATCTCGTCGCCGTTCAGGAACACCCCCAGGGTGGAGATGTCCGGCGCGCGCCAGCGCTCCTCGTCCATCTCCACCCCGTCCGGGGTGAACCAGCCGATGTCCTTGACCCGCGAGCCGTAGATGGCCTGCCCGTGGAAGAAGCGGCGGCGGCGGAACACCGGGTGGCGGCGCCGCAGCGAGATCAGCGTGCGGGTGAAGTCCAGCAGCGCCACCCGCTCCAGGTCCAGGTCCCAGTCGACCCAGGAGGTCTCGTTGTCCTGGCAGTAGGCGTTGTTGTTGCCGCCCTGGGTGCGGCCGATCTCGTCGCCGGCCAGCAGCATCGGCACGCCCTGCGACAGCAGCAGGCTGGCCAGGAAGTTGCGGGTCTGGCGCTCGCGCAGGTCGGTGACCTCGGGGTTGTCGGTGGGCCCCTCGGCCCCGCAGTTCCAGGAGCGGTTGTCGTCGGTGCCGTCGCGGTTGCCCTCGCCGTTGGCCTGGTTGTGCTTGTCGTTGTAGCTGACCAGGTCGCCGAGGGTGAAGCCGTCGTGGGCGGTGACGAAGTTGATGCTGGCGTACGGGCGCCGGCCGTCGGACTGGTACAGGTCGGAGGACCCGGTCAGCCGGTAGGCGATGTCGGCCACCCCGGTGGGGGCGCCGCGCCAGAAGTCGCGCATCGTGTCCCGGTAGCGGCCGTTCCACTCGGTCCACAGCACCGGGAAGTTGCCGACCTGGTAGCCGCCCTCGCCGAGGTCCCACGGCTCGGCGATCAGCTTGACCCGGCTCACCACCGGGTCCTGGTGGATCAGGTCGAAGAAGGCCGACAGCCGGTCGACCTCGTGGAAGCTGCGCGCCAGCGCGCTGGCCAGGTCGAAGCGGAAGCCGTCGACGTGCATCTCCTGCACCCAGTAGCGCAGGCTGTCCATGATCAGGGCCAGCACCTGCGGGTGGCGCACGTTCAGGGTGTTGCCGGTGCCGGTGTAGTCCATGTAGAAGCGCGGGATCTGGTCGACGGCCCGGTAGTAGGCGCGGTTGTCCAGCCCGCGGAACGACAGCGTCGGGCCGAGGTGGCTGCCCTCGGCGGTGTGGTTGTAGACGACGTCGAGGATCACCTCGATGCCGGCGGGGTGCAGGTTGCGGACCATCGCCTTGAACTCCTGCACCTGCTGGCCGCCGGCGCTGGAGGTGGCGTAGCGCGCCTCCGGGGCGAAGAAGCCGATCGTGCTGTAGCCCCAGTAGTTGGTCAGGCCGCGCTCCACCAGCCCGTGCTCGGCGACGAACTGGTGGACGGGCAGCAGCTCCACGGTGGTCACCCCCAGCTGGCGCAGGTAGTCGACCACCACCGGCGAGCCCATGGCCGCGTAGGTGCCGCGCTGGTGCTCGGGGACCTCCGGGTGGCGCATGGTGAAGCCGCGCACGTGCGCCTCGTAGATGACCGTGTCGGCCCAGGGCACGTTCGGGCGGCGGTCGTCGCCCCAGGGGAAGCTGTCGTGCACCACCACCGAGCGTGGCACGTGCGGGGCGGAGTCGCGCTCGTCGGGGACGGTGTCGTCGCCGCCGGCCCGGTAGCCGAACACCGCCGGGTCCCAGTCGACCCGCCCCTCGATGGCGTGCGCGTACGGGTCGAGCAGCAGCTTGGCCGGGTTGTGGCGGAGCCCGCTGTCGGGCTCGTAGGGCCCGTGCACCCGGTAGCCGTAGCGCTGCCCGGGGCCGACGTCCGGCACGTAGCCGTGCCAGACGTGGGCGCTCACCTCGGGCAGGCGCAGGCGGCGCTCGCTCCCGGCCTGGTCGAACAGGCACAGGTCGACCGCCTCGGCCGTCTCGGAGAAGACCGCGAAGTTGGTGCCCTCCCCATGCCAGGTCGCCCCAAGGGGCCAGGGCTGGCCGGGCCAGACGGGCTCCTGGGCAAGCATCTACTGCCTGCGCTCGGTCGCCATGGTCCGCACAGTGTGCCGTAGGCTCCCCACATGACGCCCGACCAGCTGGCCGCCACCGCCCGGGCCCGCGGCGTGGCAACCACCTACCAGGACGTTCGCGGCGGGCGGCACGAGGCCTCCCCGGACACCCTCCA
>DASQWY010000613.1:0-5093 GCA_035640005.1 Actinomycetes bacterium | reverse complement strand
GCGGTCGGGCTGGGCCCGCCGGCGACCTGGGCGGAGCTGCGGGCCGGCGGGCGCGCCCTGGCCGGAGCCGGGCGGGACGGGCACCCGTTGGTGCTGCCCGGCGGGTCGAAGGCGGGGGAGGCCACCACCTACGTGCTGCTGGCGCTGCTGGCGTCCAACCGGGCGACCGTGCTCGAGGACGGCACGGTCACCCTGGACAGCCCGGCCGCGGTCGAGGCCCTGCAGTTCCTGCGCCAGCTGGTCGTCGACGGGGTGCTGCCGGTCGAGGTGGTGGCCCACGAGTGGGACCGGCCGATCCGCCTGCTCGCCCACGGCTCGGCGGCCATCTGCTTCGGCGGCAGCTACGAGGGCCCCCGCCTCGCCCAGGCGGCCGGCCTGCTGCTGCCGGAGCTGTGGGACCACTTCGGGTTCGCCTCGATCCCCGGCGGCCCCCGGGGGGCGCCGGCGACGCTGGCCGGCGGCATGGTGTACGGCATCTTCCGGCAGGCGACCCACCCGGAGTTGGCGATGCGGCTGCTGGAGGCGGCGACCTCGGCAGAGGCGCTGGCGCGCATGTCCCGCGCCACCGGCCAGATACCGCCGAGGCGCTCCGCCGTCGCCCAGGTCGCGGGCGACTCGCCGCTGCTGGCCACGACCGCGGAGCTCCTCCAGCACGCGGCCGTGCGGCCCGCCACCCCGGCCTACGCGCGCCTGTCCGCGCAGCTGCAAGCCATGTTGGAGGCGGTGCTGACCGGCCGGCTGGAGCCGCCCGCCGCGGCCGCCCGCACCGCGGAGCTGATCGCCGCGGTCACCGGCCTGCCGCTCCGGCGCCCCTGACCGCGCTTCCCGGGCGTTTTGTCGCTATCAGGTGGCAAATCTTCGCACCAGATGCCCCGCCAGGGGTTGACCGATTTGATATTAGGGGATAGCAAATAGCGCGAGAGGTCTGCCCTAGCGAGGAGCATCTGATGAGCAGCCACGCGAACCGCCGGCTCCTGACCGTCCTCGCCGTGCTCACCTGCCTGGCGCTGGGGGTGAGCGCCTGCGGTGGGGGCGGGAAGGGAGGCCAGGCGCCGCCACCGGGCCAGGCGTCCGGCCAGCTCCGGGTCGTGTCGAACTGGACCGGCTCCGAGGGCGAGGCCTTCCAGGCGGTCATCGACGCCTTCCAGCGGAAGAACCCGAAGGTGACGGTCAAGGTCGAGCAGGTACCGTTCGAGCAGACCCAGGCGCTGCTCACCCAGCAGTTCGCGGCCGGCTCGCCGCCGGACGTCGCGGTCGCGCTGCCGGGCATCATCCGCAACTTCGCCGGCCAGGACCTGCTGCTGAACCTGGACGACCAGTGGGACGCGTGGATCAAGGACGGCTCCTACACCGACGCGCTGCGGCAGATCGCCTCCGGCCCGGACGGCAAGGCCTACGCCGTGCTCTTCAAGGGCAACGTCAACGCGCTCGTCTGGTACTCGCCGCAGCAGTTGCGGAAGCTCGGGATCGGCGTGCCGACCACCTGGGCCGGGTTCACCGCGGCGATGGACAAGGCGAAGGCCGCGGGCGTGGCGCCGGTCGCGGTCGGCGGCAAGGACGGCTGGCCGCTCACGCAGTGGACCGACGCGATCATCCTGCGGGTCGCCGGCGCCCAGGCGTTCAACGACCTGGCCCGCGGCAAGATCCGCTGGGACGACCCGCGGATCGTCAAGTCGTTCCAGGTCCTCGGTGACCTGATCGGGAAGTACTTCCCGCCGCAGGCGCTGGCGACCGGGTTCATCGACGAGACCTGCGCCCGGGCGCAGGGCAAGTTCCTGTTCCAGAACGAGGGCGCGTTCATCAACCTGATCGTCCCGGCCGAGTGCAACAAGTCCCTCAAGGCGGGCAGGGACTTCACCTTCTTCCTCATGCCGAAGTTCGACCCCTCCATGCCCGACGCGCAGTTCGTCAGCGGCGACCTGTTCATCGGCGCGAAGGACACCAAGAACAAGCCGGCCACGCTCGCCCTGCTCCAGTTCCTGGGCTCGGCCGAGGCGCAGGAGGTCTGGGCGAAGCGCGGCGGCTACATCGCCCCGAACGCGAAGGTGCCGGCCAGCGTCTACCCCAACGAGAACGACCGCAAGGCCGCGGCGCTGTGGCCCAAGAGCGCCAGCGTCGCCGCCGGGTACGACCTCGACGACTGGATCGGCGGCGAGATCCAGGTGAAGTACCGGCAGGCGCTCGCCCAGTTCACCCGCGACCGGGACGTCAGCAAGTTCATCGCGACGATGACCCGGGTCGACACCCGCGCGAAGGGCTAGGCCCGTGGCGCGGCGCACCACCACCGCCACCGCCGCTCCGAGGCCACCGGAGACGGCCCCGCCGCCACGGCGCGGCGCGCGCCGCCGCCCGCGCCGGCCGGAGCGGTTCGCGCCGTACCTGCTGGTGGCTCCGCTGCTGGCGATCTTCGCCGGCTTCTACCTGTGGCCGGCGCTGGAGACCGTGCTCAGCAGCTTCTTCCGCTGGGGGCTGCTGCGGCCGTGGTCGCCGGTCCAGCCGGACCGCTGGCGCTTCGTCGGGCTCGCCAACTACACCAGGACCCTGGCCGACGCCGACTTCTGGAACGCCGTGCTCAACACGGCCATCTGGCTGGTCGTCTTCCCGCTGCTGGTCGCCGGCTTCTCGCTGCTGGTGTCCATCCTGATCTGGAACACCAGCCGTGGCGCGGCGGTCTTCCGCACGGTGTTCGTGCTGCCCATGACGATCTCGCTCGCCGCGGCCGGGGTGATCTGGTCCTTCGTCTACAACGCCGACCCGCAGGTCGGGGTGCTCAACGCGGTGCTGGACAAGCTCGGCATCCTTGGCGCCGACTGGCGGCTCGGCCCGGTCGAGCTGCACCCCGGCTCCTGGCTGTCCAACCCCGGGGTGCTGCACCTGGGCTTCGCCGACATCCGGCTGACCAACCTCTCCCTGGTGGTCGCGGCGTTCTGGGCGTTCGCCGGCTTCGGCGTCATCACCCTCACCGCCGGCCTCACCGCCGTGCCCTACGAGCTGGTCGAGGCGGCCAAGGTCGACGGCGCCAACGCCTGGCAGGCCGCCCGCTACATCCTCATCCCGGCCCTGCGCAAGCCGCTGGTGGTCGTCGGCGTCGTCAGCGTGATCTTCGCGCTGCGGACCTTCGACATAGTCTACGTGATGACCGGCGGCGGCCCCGTCCAGGACACCACCGTGCTGGCGCTGCTGCTGTGGCAGCAGGCATTCGCGTTCCTCGACACCCCGCAGGGCGGCCTGGCCACCGCGATCGCGGTGCTCATGTCGGCGGTGCTGATCGCGGGCTCCTACCGCTACCTGCGGCAGCTGCTGGCGGGGAGGTCGCGATGACCGCGGTCGGTCGTGGCCGCTGGACGACCTTCCTACTCTACGGGTCGCTCACCGTCCTGGCGGTCGTGTGGCTGGTGCCGGTGCTCAGCGCCCTGATGACCTCGCTGCTGCCGCTGTCGCAGACCCGCCAGGGCTGGTGGAACTCGAGCGCCGCCGACCTGACCCTCGGCAACTTCGCCCGCGCCTGGGACCAGGGGCTGTCGCGGTACGCGGTCAACAGCCTCGTCATCACCGGCCTGGCGGTGGCGCTCACCGTGGCGACCGGGTCGCTGGCGGCCTACGCCTACGCGCGCATGGCGTTCCGGCTCAAGGCGACGACCTACTTCCTGCTCATCACCACGATGATCGTGCCGGTGCAGATCATCCTGATCCCGATGCTGCCGTGGTTCCGCACGCTCGGCCTGAACGCCGGACCGCAGGAGTACCTCGGCATCGCCCTGGTCCACACCGCCTTCGGCGCCGGCTGGGCGATCTTCATGCTCGGCGCGTTCTTCGCGGAGATCCCCGAGGACCTGCTGGAGGCGGCGCGCATCGACGGAGCCGGCTGGTTCAGCGTGTTCCGGCGGATCGCGCTGCCGCTCGCCGTGCCCGGGATCGTGTCGTTCGCCATCATCGACTTCGTGTTCGTCTGGAACGACCTGCTGCTGGCCCTCACCCTGCTGGACCGGGCGCACCAGCCGCTCACCGTCGGGCTCGCCAACCTCCAGACCCCGCACCTCGCCCAGGAGGACCTCGTCTCGGCCGGCTCCATCATGGCGATCCTGCCCCCGCTGTTGCTGTTCGCCGCCCTGAACCGGTTCTACGTCCGTGGCCTGTTCGCCGGCGCGACCAAGGGATAGCGCCGTCGAGGTCGTCGTGCTGCAGATGGCGGCCCGCGCCGGCGATCCCGCGGCGAACCTGGACCGCTTCGCGGCGCTGGTGCGCGCGCACGCCACCGGAGCGGACCTGGTGGTGGCTCCGGAGCTGGTGAGCAGCGGCTACGACCTCGACCTGCTGGCGCGCCGCGGGCGGGAGCTTGCCGAGCCGCTCGACGGGCCGCTGGCCGCCCGGGTGTCGGAGCTGGCCACGCAGACCGGCGCCACGCTGGTGCTCGGCATGCTCGAGCGGGACGGCGACGTCCTGTACGACACGGCGTTGGCGGTGCCACCGGGCGGTCGCGTGCTCCCGTACCGCAAGAGCCACCTCTACCCCACCGAGTCCGGGCTGTTCGCCGCGGGGACCGAGCTGGTGGTGGCCCCGACCCCGGCCGGGCGGCTGGGCATGATGATCTGCTTCGAGCACGCCTTCCCCGACGTGGCCACGGCGCTGGCGCTGCGCGGCGCGCAGATCCTGGTCATCCCGTCGGCGGTGCCGGTCGGTTACGAGCACCTGCTGACGCTGCGGACCCGCGCCCGGGCGCAGGACAACCAGGTGTTCGCGGTGGGCTGCAACCTGGCCGGCGGCGGCTTCTGCGGCCGCTCGCTGGTGGCCGACCCGCGCGGCGACGTGCTCGCCGAGGCCGGCGCCGAGGAGGCCGTGCTCCGCGTGGTGCTCGACCTGGCGGCGATCGACCGCGAGCGCGAGCGCGAACCGGCCCTACGACTGCGCCAGCCGGACCTGTACCGCCATGGCCGCCTCTGAGCCCGGCGGCGCCTGGCCCAAGCCGCTGGACGTGGGCAACGGCCAGGTCTGCGCCTCCTTCGCCACCGACGGGTCGTGGCTGTCGCTGGGCTGCGCCCACCCGCGCCACGGGTTCGTCGAGCTCACCGGCGCGCCCGCCTTCCACGAGGCGG
>DASQWY010000612.1:0-7288 GCA_035640005.1 Actinomycetes bacterium | reverse complement strand
CTGTACCGCCGCCGCTACCAGGGCCTGTACTGCGTCGGCTGCGAACGCTTCTACCAGCCGGACGAGCTGGACGGCGGGCGCTGCCCCGAGCACGCCGCGCCGCTCCGCCGGGTCGCCGAGGAGAACTGGTTCTTCCGCCTGTCGCGCTACCGCGAGCCGCTGCTGCGGCTGCTGCAGGACGGGCGGCTGCGGGTCGAGCCGGCGGTTCGCCGCAACGAGGTGCTGGCCTTCGTCGCCGCCGGGCTGGAGGACTTCAGCGTCTCCCGGTCGGTGGCCCGCGCCCGCGGCTGGGGGATCCCCGTCCCCGGCGACCCCGACCAGGTCGTGTACGTGTGGTTCGACGCGCTCGCCAACTACGTCAGCGCGCTCGGCTACGGCACCGGCGACCAGGCCTACAGGCACTGGTGGCTGGAGGCCGGCCGGCGCGTCCACCTGATCGGCAAGGGGATCCTGCGCTTCCACGCCGTCTACTGGCCGGCGATGCTGCTGTCGGCCGGCGAGCCGCCGCCCACCGACGTCCTGGTGCACGACCACCTGACGGTCGACGGCCGCAAGCTCAGCAAGTCAAGCGGCAACGTGGTCGACCCGGTGGCGCTGGCCGAGCGGTTCGGCACCGACGCGGTCCGCTGGTGGCTGCTGCGCGACGTCCCGCGGGTCGGGGACGCCGACTTCACCGTCGCGCGGCTGGTCGCCAGGGCCGACGAGGACCTCGCCAACGGCCTCGGCAACCTCGTCAACCGGGTGGTCAGCATGGTCCACCGCTACCGCGGCGGCCACGTGCCGGCGGCCGGCGAGGCCGCCGAGGCCGGCGAGGCCGCCGCGCCGCTGCGGCTGGCGTGCGCCCGCGCGCCCGCGCGCGTAGCGCAGGCGCTCGCCACCGGCGACTTCCGCGCGGGCGCCGCGGCGGTCTGGGCGATCGTGGAGGAGGCCAACCGCTACGTCGACCGCGCCCGCCCGTGGGAGCTGGCCGCCGCCGAACGGGCCGGCGAGGCGGCCGCCGGCGCCCGGCTCGACGCGGCCCTGGCCGCCCTCGCCGGCTCCCTGGCGGCCCTGGCCGAGCAGCTGCGGCCGTTCCTGCCGGACGCGGCCGAGCGGGTGGCCGCCCAGTGCGACGGGTCGTCGGGGACGCTGCCGGAGGCCCGGCCGCTGTTTCCGCGCCTGGCCGCCCCGGGCCGCGCACCGGCCGGCTCGCTCGGCCGCTGACGTTGCGGCGCAACGGGTTGAGCGCCGCCGGCCGTCCCGGCCGCGCAGCCGTGGCGAGCGTGGATTCGGCGCCAGGACACGGTTCTGCGCGCTGCCGAGGATTGCGCCCCCCGCCGGCGCCCCCGGGCCCGGGCGGCGACGGCGTTGTCCCACAACGGATTCATGCCGCCAGGTTGTTGACCTTCGATGGCAACGTCTTTAGCATGCTCGCGCGAAAGGGAATGGACACAATGGAGTTCGTTCCCAGACAGGATTCCCTGTGGGCAAGGAGGCGCCCTTTGAATCGCAAGGAGCTCGTCGACGCCATCCAGAAGCACACGGCGGTCGCCCGCTCAGACGTCGACAAGGTGCTGGGCAGCCTGATCCAGCACACCCAGGTCGCCGTGAAGAAGGGTGAGCGGGTGGCTCTGGTCGGCTTCGGCACCTTCGAGCGGCAGGACCGCAAGGCTCGCACCGCCCGCAACCCGCGCAGCGGGGAAGCGGTCAAGGTGAAGGCCACCAAGGTCCCCCGCTTCCGTGCCGGGCAGGGCTTCAAGGACGTCGTGGCCGGCAGGGCGACCGCGCCGAAGCTGACGCCGCCCAAGGCGACCGCCTCGTCGTCCAGGTCGGCGACCAGGTCCGCGACCCGGTCGACCACCACCACCAGGGCCAGGGCCACGGTCAGGGCCGCCGCCCCCAAGGCGGCGTCCAAGGCCAGCGCCAAGGGCCGCGGCAAGAGGAAGTAGCGCCGGCCGGCGCAGCGGCGGCCCCGCCCACCCGGGCGGGGCCGCGCGCTATTCGGGGTCGGGAAGGGTGAGGATGTTCACGTAGGTGACCCGCGCGGCGTCCCCTTCGCCCTCGACGAGGAACTTGACCCGCTGGCCGAGGGTGAGGGCGCGCAAGCCGGACCGGCGGAACGCCTCCGGCGGCACCTCGTACTGCTCGCGCGCGTCGGTCAGCACGACGGCCGCCTTGCTGCCCGCGTCGAAGCTCTTGATCGTGCCCTGCAGCATCGGTCTCCCTCCCCCTCGGGTCGTTCGCAGCCTACCGGGTTTCGTGGCCGGCGAGGCGCTCGCCCAGGCGCAGCTCGCGCAGGCGCCGGCCGGTGACGCCGTCCGGGTCGAGCCGGCCGGCGGCCGCCCGCAGGTCCTCGGCGGTGTCGACGTCCAGCGCCAGGCCCGGCTCGTCCAGCCGCACCGCGCCGGGGGCGGCCAGGTGGCGGGCGGCCGACCCCGGGCCGAACGCCGGCCGGAAGGAGGCCGTGTCCCGCCAGGCGAGCACGTTGGTGCCGGCGCCGTCGCGGCTGGGGACCACCACCACCGGCGCCGGCCCGGCGGCGGCCAGCACCCGCGCCAGCGCGTCGGGGGACGCCAGCGGCAGGTCGGCGGCGACCACCAGCACGCCGCCCTGCCCGCCCAGCCCCTCCGCCGCGGCCACCAGGGCGGCGTTCAGCCCGCCGCCGGGCTCGGCCAGCGCGCGGCAGCCGATCGCCTCGGCCCGGCGCCACACCTCCCGGTCGGGGGAGACCACCGCCGGCCGCTCCAGCCCCGGCACCGCCTGCAGCGTGGCGACCACGTCCTCGAACATGGCGAGGGCGAGCAGGCGGCGCTCGATCGCGCTCAGGAACGGCGCGAGCCGGCCCTTGGCGTCGGCCAGCGCCTTCAAGGGAACCAGCGGGACGGGCATCGGGCGGGACGGTACTATGCGCGGCGTGAGGCGTCGACGGGAATGGGCCTATCCGCTGGCGAAGCTGATCGTGCCGCCGGTGATCCGCTCCTGGGTGCGGCTGGACTGCCAGGGCTCGCTCAACATCCCCCGCTCCGGGCCGGTGATCATCGCCGCCAACCACATCTCCTACTTCGACCCGCTCTGCCTCGGGGTGTTCATCGACGCGGCCGGCCGCAAGGTGCGCTTCCTGGCCAAGTCCGAGCTGTTCGACAACCGGCTGCTCGGCTGGCTGCTGCGCGGGGCCGGGCAGATCCCGGTGTACCGGGAGACGCGGGACGCCGCCCAGTCGCTGGTCGAGGCGGTGGCGGCGATGCGCGACGGCGCCGCGGTCGCCATCTACCCGGAGGGAACCACCACCCGCAACCCCGACTTCTCGCCGATGCAGCCCAAGAGCGGCGTGGCGCGGCTGGCGGCGCTGACCGGCGCGCCGGTCGTGCCGGTTGGCATCTGGGGCGCGCAGCTGCTGTTCCGGCGCGGCCGGCCGGGGCCGTTCCGCCGCGGCATCCGGGTGGTGGTGCGGGCGGGGCCGCCGATCGACCTCGGCCTCGACCCGGACGCGCCGCTGGCGGCCGTCAACGCCGCCCGCGACAAGGTGATGGCGGGTATCGTCGAGCAGGTCGAGGCGGCCAAGGCCGGCTGGAGCCCGCCCGGCTGGTACCGGCAGGCCGAAGGGGCCGCGTGACCGAGCGGTTCCAGCCGGGCGGCGTGGTCCATGCCCTCCTCAGCGGGCTGCTGGAGGCCGCGCTGGCGTCGCTGCTGCTCGGCCTGGCGACGCTCGCCGCCGGCGCGAGCCAGGGCGCGGCCGGCGCGCTGACCGTGGCCGCCCTGCTGTGGGCGGTGCTGGCCGTCTACAGCCTGGCGACCGCCGCGCTGCGGGCGCGGGTGTTCGCCGCCGAGCTGGACGAGGAGGCGGTCGTGCTGCACGGCCTGGGCGGCGCCCGCCGCTACCGCTACGACCAGCTCTCGGCGGTGGAGGTGTCGCGCGGCCGCACCCGCCTGGTCACCAGGGACGGGCGCGGCCGGCCGGTGCGCGGCGTGCGCGGCGCCGCCCAGGGCGACCGCTTCCGCGCGCGCGTGCTGGCCCGCGCCACCGAGGCCGCGCGACCGGCCGCCGAGCGCGGCCAGGAGGGAGGCTGAGCCATGCCGGGGCCGAGACGGTTCGGCACCCGCGCGGTCCACGCGGCGGCCGCGCCGCTGCCGGCGGAGCGGCCGCTGGCCGCGCCGATCTGGCAGACCTCCACGTTCGCCTTCGAGGATGCCGAGCACTACGCGCACACCCTGCGGCAGCCGCGCGAGGGGTTCGTCTACAGCCGCTACGAGAACCCGACCACCGCGGCGCTGGAGGCGACCGTCGCCGACCTGGAGGGGGCGGCCGAGGGGCTCGCCACCGCCTCGGGCATGGGCGCGATCACCACCGTGCTGCTGTCGCTGGCCGCCGCCGGCGACCACCTGGTCGCCCAGCGGGACCTGTACGGCGGCACCTTCTCGCTGCTGTCGAGCGTGGCCAGGCGGCTGGCGATCGAGGTGACCTTCGTGGACGGCACCGACCCCGCCGCCGTGCGCGCGGCGCTGCGGCCGACCACCCGCGCCGTCTACGTCGAGACGGTCGCCAACCCGACCATCGCCGTCGCCGACCTGCCCGCCCTGGCCGCGGTCGCCGACGGGGCCGGCGTGCCGCTGGTGGTCGACAACACGGTTGCCTCCCCGTTCCTGTGCCGGCCGCTGGAGCACGGCGCGGCGGTGGTGGTCCACTCGGCCACCAAGTACCTGGGCGGCCACAGCGACGTGGTCGGCGGCGTCGCCCTGTTCGCCGACCGCCAGCGGCACGCGAGCGCCTGGCGGACCATGATCGACCTGGGCGCCTCGCCCGACCCGTTCGCGGCCTGGCTGGTGCTGCGGGGGGTCAAGACGCTCGCCCTGCGCATGCAGCGCCACGGCGACAACGCCCGCCTGCTCGCCGAGCTGCTGGCCGGCCACGCCAAGGTCGGCCGCGTCTACTGGCCGGGCCTGCCGGACCACCCGACCCACGCGGTGGCGGCCCGGCTGCTGGACGGCCCGCCGGGGATGCTCTCCTTCGACCTGCCCGGCGGCCGCGAGGCCGGCCGCCGCTTCATCGAGGCGACCAGGGTCGCCCGCCTGGCGCCGTCCCTCGGCGGCCCGGAGACGCTGGTCTCCCACCCGGCCTCCACCACCCACCGCCAGCTCGACCGCGACGCCCTGGCGGCCGCCGGGATCGGCGAGGGGATGGTGCGGGTGTCGGTCGGCCTGGAGGACGGCGCCGACCTGGCCGACGACTTCCGGGAGGCGCTGGAGACGGCCTGAACTCCCCGTTTACCGGCCCGAGCCCGTGGAGAACGTTGGGACGGCGGCCGGCCGGGCCGCAGGGAGGAGGGCGTGGCCGGGTGTTCGAACGCTTCACCGATCGGGCGCGGCGGGTGGTCGTGCTCGCCCAGGAGGAGGCTCGGCTCCTCAACCACAACTACATCGGCACCGAGCACATCCTGCTCGGCCTGATCCACGAGGGCCACGGGGTCGCCGCGGTGGCCATCGAGACGCTGGGCATCCAGTTCGAAACCGTGCGCGCCGAGATCGTGGCGATCGTCCCCCCGGGCGAGAAGCCGCTGCCGCCGGCCGGGCACGTCCCGTTCACGCCGCGGGCCAAGAAGGTGCTGGAGCTGTCGCTGCGGGAGGCGCTGCAGCTGGGCCACAACTACATCGGCACCGAGCACATCCTGCTCGGGCTGATCCGCGAGGGCGAGGGCGTGGCCGCGCAGGTGCTGGTCAAGCTCGGCGCCGACCAGGCGCGCGTCCGCCAGCAGGTGGTCGAGCTGCTGGAGGGCGTCGCCCGCGGCGAGGGTGCCGTCGCCGGCGAGGAGGTCACGCCGCGCCCGTGGCCGCGGGGCGCGCCGTCGTCGCCGGTCGCCATGGTGGTCGGCGGGCCGCCGACGGCCACCGAGCGGCCGCCGGCCGAGCCGGTGCGGGTGGTGCCGCTGGCCCGCGAGGTCGCCCGCGGCACCGGCTGGCGGCTGGTGCTGCTCGGCCTGGAGATCTGGTCGCTCTGGGTCGACCTGCGCTACGCGGTGCTGCCAGAGGCGGCCGGCCCGCTGCCCCCGCACGCGCTGCGCTGGCGCCTGGCCGACGACGTGGACACCGCCTACCAGGCGGCCGGCAGCGCCTCCGGCGGCGACCGTCTCCTGCAGGTCCACCAGCTGCGCTACCAGCCGGCCCCGCCGGCGGCCGCCACCACCATCACGCTGACCGCCGAGGACGCCTCCGGCGCCGAGATCGCCGTGGTCGAGGTGCCGCTGGCCGACTGAGGGCGGTCAGGCCGGGGCGGGGCGGGCCTCGGCCAGCAGCTTGCCGATGCGGGTGACCCCCTCGACCAGGTCGTCGTCGCCGAGGGCGTACGACAGGCGGGCGTAGCCGGGGGCGCCGAACGCCTCACCGGGCACCACCGCGACCCTGGCCTCCTCCAGCAGCAGGTCGGCGAGCTCCAGGCTGCTGCTCGGCCGGCGGCCGCGCAGCTGCAGGCCGAGCACCCCGCGCAGCGACGGGAACGCGTAGAACGCCCCCTCCGGCTCGGCGCAGGCGACGCCGGGGATCGCCGCCAGCAGCTCCAGCATGCGGCGGCGGCGGCGGTCGAACGCCGCCCGCATGGCGGCGACCGCGTCCAGGTCGCCGCCGACGGCGGCGAGCGCGGCCGCCTGGGCGACGTTGGCGACGTTGGAGGTGGCGTGCGACTGCAGGTTGGTGACCGCCCTGACCACGTCGGGCGGGGCCAGCAGCCAGCCGACCCGCCAGCCGGTCATCGCGTAGGTCTTGGCCACGCCGTTGACGACCACGCAGCGCTCGGCCAGCTCGGGCACCAGCGCCGGCATGGAGGAGAAGCTGGCGTCCCCGTACACCAGGTGCTCGTAGATCTCGTCGGTGACCACCCAGACGCCGCGCTCCACCGCCCAGCGGCCGATCGCCGCGACCTGCGCGCGGGTATAGACCGCCCCGGTCGGGTTGGAGGGGGAGACGAACACGAGCAGCTTGGTCCGTGGGGTCAGGGCGGCCTCCAGCCGCTCGACCCCGGCGCGGAAGCCGGTCGTCTCGTCGGTCGGCACCGGCACCGGCACCCCGCCGGCCAGCCGGATCGCCTCCGGGTAGGTCACCCAGTAGGGCGCCGGCAGCAGCGCCTCGTCGCCGGGGTCCAGCAGGGCGGCGAACGCCTGGAACAGCGCCTGCTTGCCGCCGTTGGTCACCACCACCTGGCCGGGGGCGACCACGTAGCCGGAGTCGCGCCGGGTCTTGGCGGCGATCGCCTCGCGCAGCTCGGGCAGGCCGGCGGTGGGGGTGTAGCGGTGGAACCGCGGCAGGTGGCAGGCGGCCGCGG
>DASQWY010000611.1:0-3349 GCA_035640005.1 Actinomycetes bacterium | reverse complement strand
GGCCGCGCCGGTGTGGGAGCGGGTCGGGTACAGCTTGCTGATCACCGCGGTCCTGGCCCGCCGGGAGCTCTCCAGCGCGGCCCGCAGCCCGGCGCCGCCCGCGCCGACGATCACCACGTCGTAGGAGTGCTGTTGGATCATAGCGAGGCCGCTACCCTCCCGGCGTGAACACGAAGATCGTGAGCGACCCGAGCGCCCAGGTCAGGCCGATGACGGTGGCGTTCAGGCACTGGTAGACCAGCCGCCTGGTGCCGCTGCGGGCGTAGTCGTCGATGATCACCCGCAGGCCGTTGCCGCCGTGGATCACCGCCAGGGTCAGCAGCGCGAAGTCGTACACCCGCCAGAACGGGTTGGCCCAGCGGCCGGAGACGAACGCGAAGTCGATCCGGTCCAGGCCGCGCCCGAACACGTGCATGATCGCGAAGTGGGACAGCACCAGCAGCACCAGCAGCACGCCCGAGACGCGCATGAACACCCAGGCGTACAGCTCGAAGTTGCCGCGGCCACGGCGCGGCTGGCGCCGGCCGGCGGCGGAGGTGACCGCGGTGCCCATCCGCTACAGCTCCCTGATGACCTTGCCGCCGATCGCGATCACCGGCGGGATCGCCAGCGCCACGAACAGCACCGCCTGCACGTACAGCATCTGGCGCTGGCGGGCGACGCCGCGCGACCAGAAGTCGAACAGGATGATCCGCAGCCCGTTCAGGGCGTGGAAGATGATCAGCACCGCCAGGCCGATCTCCAGCAGCCCGACGAACGGGTTGCGGTAGGTGGAGATCACCCGGTCGTACGCCTCGGGCGAGACGTTCAGCAGCGCCTGGTCGGTGACGTGGGCGAACAGGTAGAACAGGATGGCGACGCCCGAGACGCGGTGCAGGACCCAGGTCCACATGCCCTCGCGACCGCGGTACAGCGTGCCGAGGCGTTGCATCCGCGGGTCACCTCCCGGACGGCGCTGGGTGCCGGCTCGACTCTACCGCTGGCCGGCGCCAGTCGTAGAGTAACGCCCCCACCATGTCGTCGAACGCCGCCGAGCGGCTCGTCGCCAACCGCTGGACGCTGCAGGCCGTGCTGCGCCGCGGCCCGTCCGGCGGCCGGCTGTGGCGCGCCGCCGACGCCGCCGACGGCCGGCCGCTGGCCGTGGAGGAGCTGGAGCTGCCGGCGGGGCTGGCCGAGGCCGAGTGGGCGGAGCTGTGGGCTCGGGTGGCCGCCGAGGCGCGGGCGGCGGCGGCCGTCGACCATCCCGGCGCGGTCGCCCTGCTCGACGTGGTCGCCGAGAACGGCCGGGTCTACGTGGTCGCCGAGGCGGTCGAGGCGCTCGGCGTGGACGAGCTGGTCGGCCGCCATGGCCCCCTGCCCAGCCGGCGGGTCGCCCAGGTCGGCCTGGAGGTGCTCGAGGTGCTGGACGCCGCCCACCGTGCCGGCGTCGCCCACCTGGCCCTGCACCCCGGCGACGTGCTGGTCGCCGGTGACGGCCGCGCGCGGGTGGCCGGCCTCGGCCTGGCCGCCCTGCGCCGCGCCCTCGGCGGCGCGCCGGGCGCCGCCTTCCGGGCGCCCGAGCAGCTCCGCGGCGACCCGGCCGGCCCGCCCGCCGACCTGTGGGCCCTCGGGGCCGTGCTGTACCTGGCCGTGGAGGGCACCACCCCGTTCGACGGCGGCGGCGGCGCCGACCCCGCGGCCGCCATCGGTGGCCAGCGTCCCCGGCCGGCGGTGCTGGCCGGCCAGCTCACCCCGGTGCTGGCGGCGCTGCTGACAAAGCCGGTGGCCGGGCGTCCGACGGCGGCGCAGGCCCGCCGCCTGCTCGCCCGGGCGGCCGGCCGCCCGGAGGACGGCGCCACGATCACCACCGGGCGTGCCGCTCGTCCCGGTGGCCCGCCGACGCTCGGCTGGGGCCGGCCGGGCGCCGCCGGGCGGGTGGTGCCCGAGCGGGCGGCCACCCACCGGGCGATGGACCCGATCGTCCGCCGCGCGCTGCTGGTCGCGGCCGGGTCGGTGCTGCTCGGGCTGCTCGCCTTCGCGGCCGCGGTGGCGGTCACCGGCGACCCGCTCGGGGTCCGCGCCCGCCCGGAGCAGCCCACCGCCCCACCGACCCTGGCGCCCACCACCACCGCCCCGCCGACCACCGCCCCGCCCAGCACGGTCGCGGCGGTGCTCCCGCCCGGCTGGTCGGTCTACACCGACCAGGTCAGCGGCTACCGGGTCGGCTACCCGCCCGACTGGGAGATCGTCCGCGACAACGACGCCCGCACCGAGCTGCACGACCGCCAGGGCCCGACCTTCCTGCGGCTGGACTGGCACGGCGGAACGCAGGCCGACCCGCTCGCCGCCGAGCGGCAGGCCGGCGAGGCCCACGCCGCCGAGCACCCGGACGGCTACCGGATCGCCCGGGTGGAGCCCAGCGACTTCAAGGGCCTGCCGGCGGCCCTGCTGGAGTTCACCTACAAGGACGGCGGCGACACCTGGCACGCCCTGGAGCTGGGCGTCCGCACCCCCAGCTCGCTGCTGTCGATGGCCATCTACAGCCGCGACCGCGACTGGGGCCAGGGCGGGGCGCTGTTCGAGGCCTTCAAGGCCTCGCTGGTCCCGCCGGCGGCTTGAGGGGCCGAGCCGCGGCCGACCCCTGGTAGCGTGGGGCCATGGCCGCACCCACCCCCGAGCGCCGCGTCGCCGGCCGGTACGAGCTGCAGGCCCCCCTCGGCCGTGGCGGGATGGGGGTGGTCTGGCGCGCGCACGACACCGTCCTCGGCCGCGAGGTGGCGCTCAAGGAGGTCGTCTTCCCGGCCACCCTGCCGGCGGCCGAGCGCGGCGCGGCGCGGGCGAGGCTGCTGCGCGAGGCGCGCGCGGCCGCCCGCCTCAACCATCCCGGGGCGGTCACCCTCTACGACGTCGTCCAGGACCAGGGCCACCCGGTGATCGTGATGGAGCTGGTCGGGGCGCCGACCCTGGCCGAGCTGGTGCGGCGGTCGGGGCCGCTGCCGCCCGCGCGGGTCGCCGAGCTGGGCGCCCAGCTGGCCGAGGCGCTGGAGGCCGCCCACCGCGCCGGGATCGTCCACCGCGACGTCAAGCCCGGCAACGTGATGGTCCCCGCCGACGGGCCGGCCAAGCTGGCCGACTTCGGCGTGGCCTCGCTGCAGGGTGACCCGCGGCTCACCACCACCGGCCTGGTGCTCGGCTCGCCCGCCTACATGGCGCCCGAGCAGGCCAGCGGCGAGCCGAGCGGCCCGGAGGCCGACCTCTGGGCGCTGGGGGCGACCCTGTACTACGCGGTCGAGGGCGAGCCGCCGTTCGACCGCGGCGGGTCGATCCCGACCCTGGCGGCGGTCGTCAACGACGACCCGCGGCCGGCGCG
>DASQWY010000610.1:0-3579 GCA_035640005.1 Actinomycetes bacterium | reverse complement strand
CGACGGCTCCGTCCGGCAGGTCGCTGCCGGCACCGCCCCGGCCGAGCTGCTGGACACCACGGGCGCGGTGGCCGCGCTGGTCGACGGGGAGCCGTGGGACCTTGGCCGCGGCCTGGACCGTGATGCCACCCTGGCCGCTGTGCCTGCCGCCGGCGAGCAGGGCCGAGCGGTGGTGCGCCACTCCACTGCCCATGTGCTCGCCCAGGCCGTCACCGACCTGTACCCGGGAGCCAAGTACGCCATCGGGCCGCCGACCGACAACGGCTTCTACTATGACTTCGACGTACCTTCGCCGTTCACTCCTGAGGACCTGGAGCGCATCGAGGCGCGCATGCGCCAGATCGTCGCTGAGGACCAGCCATTCCGGCGCGAGGAGCTGTCCCGCGACGACGCCCTTCGCCTGTTCGCCGACCAGCCGCACAAGCGCGAGATCATCGAGGCGACCGACGAGTCGGAAGGGGCCGGTCAGACCATCTCGGTGTACGCCAACGATGGCTTCGTCGACCTCTGCCGGGGGCCGCATATTCCCAGCACCGCTGCCATTCCCGCGTTCAAGCTGCTACGGGCGGCGGGGGCGTACCGGCGCGGCGACGAGTCGCGCCAGCAGCTGCAGCGGATCTACGGGACCGCCTGGGAGTCCGCCGAGGCCCTGGCTGACTATCTGCACCGAGCGGAGGAGGCGGAGCGGCGCGACCACCGCCGGCTGGGCTTGGAGCTGGACCTGTTCCACTTCCCGCCCGAGATCGGCAGCGGCCTGCCCGTCTTCCACCCCAAGGGTGGCCTGGTCCGCAAGCTGATGGAGGACTACTCCCGGGCAGAGCACGAGGCGGCCGGCTACTCGTTCGTGTGGACCCCACATCTCAGCAAGTCCACGCTGTTCGAGATCTCGGGGCATCTCGAATGGTATGCCGACAGCATGTACCCGCCCATGCAGCTCGAGGGAGCGCAGTACTACCTCAAGCCGATGAACTGCCCGATGCACATCCTGATCTACATCCTCGTGCTCGGCGTCCGCGACGAGCAGGCCGAGGCCGTGAGCGTGCGCCTGCTCGATGGCTCGGAGCGGCGCGCTGTGCCGCTGGCCGACCTCGTCCAGCACCTGGCCGCCACAGTCGCGGCCAAGGATCCCGCCAGCCTCCCACCCGGCGCCGGACCCAAGCCTTCGGCAGAGGGATTGTCCCAATCACCATAGGAGGCACCCTCCGGGGCGACGTTGCGTGGTGTGGTGAAGGAGAACCAACGTTCAGAGGCTGTCGAGCGGGATGCCCGGCGGCGGAAACTGGCCGGCGAGCTCGGCGACCTCGGCGGCAATCCGGTCCAGGGTGGCCTCGTCGCGCGCCTTCACCGCCTGGACCCCCTCGTCGATCCAGCGGCCGATCAGCTCCATCTCCGCCGGCCCCATCCCGCGGCTGGTCACCGACGGCGTGCCCAGCCGGACGCCGGAGGGGTTGAACGGCTTGCGCGGGTCATAGGGGACGGTGTTGTAGTTGGCGACCAGGCCGGCACGGTCCAGGCCCTGCGCGGCCGGCTTGCCCTCCACCCCCTTGCCGGTCAGGTCGATCAGCAGCAGGTGGTTGTCGGTGCCACCCGACACCAGGTCGAAGCCGCGTTCTGCGAGCACCTGCGCCAGCCGCTTGGCATTGGCCACGACCTGGGCGGCGTAGTGGCGGAACCGTGGCTGCGCGGCCTCGTGCAGCGCCACCGCGATCCCCGCGGTGGTGTGGTCGTGCGGGCCGCCCTGCAACCCCGGAAAGACCGCCCGGTCCAGCGCCTGCGCGTGCTCGCTGCCGCACAGCAGCATCGCGCCGCGCGGGCCCCGCAGCGTCTTGTGGGTCGTGGTCGAGATGACCTGCGCATGGCCCACCGGGGAGGGGTGTACCCCGCCGACCACCAGTCCCGCGACGTGCGCGATGTCGGCCACCAGCAGCGCGCCGACCTCGGCGGCGATCTCGGCGAACCCGGCGAAGTCGATGGTGCGCGGGATCGCGGTGCCACCGCAGAAGATCAGCTTGGGCCGCTCGCGCACGGCCAGGTCCCTGACCTCGTCCAGATCGACGATGCCGGTGTCGCGCCGCACGCCGTACTGCACCGCGTGGAACCATCTGCCGGTGACCGACACGTTCCAGCCGTGGGTCAGGTGGCCGCCCATCGGCAGTGCCATGCCCATCACAGTGTCGCCCGGCTGGCAGTACGCCAGGTAGATGGCGAGGTTCGCTGGTGAGCCCGAATAGGGCTGCACGTTGGCGTGCTCGACGCCGAACAGGTCCTTGGCGCGCTGGATCGCCAGCCCCTCGACCTGGTCGACGACCTGCTGGCCCTCGTAGTAGCGGCGGCCCGGGTAGCCCTCGGAGTACTTGTTGGTCAGCACCGACCCGCAGGCCTCCATCACCGCCCGGGACGCGTAGTTCTCCGAGGGGATCAGCTGCAGCTTGGTGGCCTGCCGGCGCGCCTCCTGGACGATCAGCTCGGCGACCCGCGGATCCACCGCAGCCAGCGACGGGTTGCTTGCCTCCGGCGACCCGACGGCCTGATCGGTCATCGCAAGCCCCCCGCCAAGCAAACCTCAGTACCCACCACGTACCCGCCGTCAGCTGCCGGATTGCCTGCCGGTGAAGGCGTCGGCGGTTGCCCTCCGCTGAATTTCTCCGTGGGCGGCCAAGAGTGTGGGCTCAGCTCTGGTCCGCCATGGGAAGCTGCAGGTAGTTCATGCCGCGCAGGTCCAGCCAGGCGCGGCCGGGGCCGCGCACCAGCCGCAGCAGGACCTGGTCGCAGGTCGCGCAGCGGGCGACCACGCCAGGCGCGTGGTCGAACACCCGCACCTCCGCCATCGCCCCGGTCCACCCGCAGTTGCCGCAGCCCGCGACCGCGGCGGTGACGTCGGGGAGGAAGATGTCCTCGAGCGGGCCGGCGAGCATGTTGCCGTCGGTCCACATGGTCGAGCCGGTCATCGCTGCCTCCGTCAACTCCCGGTTGGTCCAAACCGTTCGGTCTTGATCCGCTCTGGCGCGTAGCCCTGGTCGATGAGCAGGTTGGCGATGGCCTCTACGAACCCGGTTGGGCCGCACACAAAACAGCCCGGCCGGTCGGCTGGCGGCCAGGCCAGGGTGGCCAGCTGGGCGGCGTCGAGCCGGCCGACCGGACCATGCCAGCCCTCCGGGGCGCGGCGGGTGTAGACCAGCTCCACCCGCAGGGTCGGGTCCCGCTCGGCAAGGCGCCGCAGCTCGTCGCCGTACAGGACCGTGTCGGGCGTGCGGGTGGAGTACACCAGCCGCATCGGCGTGGTGCTGCCGTTGGCATTGCGGGTGCGGACCATCGCCATCAGCGGCACCACGCCGCTGCCGCCGCCCAACAGCTGCACCGGGGTCTGGTCCCCGGGCCGCCAGACGAACCAGCCACCGATCGGGCCGCGCAGCTCCAACAGATCCCTGGGGCGAAGCGCATCGGTCAGGTACGGGGACACCTCACCGTCCGCCAGCCGCTCGACGGTCAGCTCCACCCGGCTGCCATCGGGCGCCGACGCGATCGAGTAGCTCCGCTGCGCCTGGTAGCCGTCGGCGGCGGTCAGGCGCACGTCCACGT
>DASQWY010000609.1:0-3689 GCA_035640005.1 Actinomycetes bacterium | reverse complement strand
AAGGCCGGCCGCCGCGGGGCGCGCGCGGCCCGGGAGGCGGCCCGCGAGGCGGCCCGCGAGGCGGCCCGGCGGCTGCCCGAGGCCGACCAGGTCGGCGAGCTCAGCAAGCGGGCGGCCGACCGGCTGTTCCCGGAGCGGGCCAGGCAGCGGCGGCGGGCCAGGCGGCGGCGCCTGGTCGGCATGGCCGGCGGGATCGTTGGGGTGGTGGCCGGCGGGCTGCTGGCCCTCTGGCTGACGGTCAGCCGGCGCGGCGCCGAGGCGCGCCAGGCGGCCGAGGACCGCGCGCACCCCGACCAGGGTGGCGCGGCCGCCCCGGAGGCCGGCGAGCCCGGCCAGGTGACCCAGCTCCACCAGGGCAACGGCGCCTCGACCAGCAGCCCGACCCGGTACCCGCCGAGCTAGGCCTCGCGGGCCCGGTACAGGCCGGCGCCCTCCTTGACCACGCGGCCCTCCCTGGCGAGGGCCGCGAGGGTCTTGACCACCACCCCGCGCACGTCGGGGGTGGTGAACGGGTCGATCAGCCGCTGGGTGAGGGCGCGGTCGAGCACCACCGTCCAGTGCAGGGTCTGCGGCGCCGCCTCGGCGAGCACACGCAGGCAGGCGTCCTGTGGTTCCATGTCGGGGCCAGCGTACCCCGCGACCCGACGAGCAACCGATGATCATCCCTTCGGTCGACCCCTGCCCCCTCGACCTGGAACTGCGCCTGGACCCCGGCGGCCGCTTCGTCTACGTCTCCGACCTGCACCTGACCGACACCGGCCCGGCCGACGACTTCGAGGCCACCGACGAGCTGTGCGAGCTGGTGGAGTCCCTCCACGACCACCCCGGCCAGGTGCTGCTCGCCCTCGGCGGCGACATCCTCGACCTGCTCCAGGTCGAGGCCGCCCGCGAGGACCGGGTGGCCAGGGCCCTGGAGGGCCCGGCGGCCGCGGCCATCGGGGCGGCCCTGCGCCGGCTGGCCGGCCGGCCCGGCACCACCGTCCTGTACCTGGTGGGCAACCACGACTCGACCCTGGCCTGGGACGGCGCCGCCCGCAAGCTGGTCGCCGACCGGTTCGGCGTGGGCGCGTTCGCCCTGCACGCCCACGTCCGCGTGCAGCAGCTCGACGGCGGCGAGACGCTGCTGGTGGCCGAGCACGGCGACGCGCTGGACCGCTGGAACCGGCGCACCGACCCGTTCGACCCGCTCGACGTGCCGGTCGGCGACCACATCGTCACCGAGGTGGTGAACCGGCTGGAGTCGGCCACCGGCCGCTACCCCGAGCTCGCCCTCGACGAGGTCGACAACGTCCGGCCCGCCCTGCTGGTCCCCTGGTGGCTGGTGTCGAACTTCTTCTACAAGTTCATGGGCCGGGCGCTGCGCGACTTCGCCCTGCCGCTGCTGCTGCTGTGGGTGGTGCTCTCGCTCGCCGTCGGCCTGCTGGTCGGCGAGGTGGGCCACATCGCCTACCTGAGCAACCGGGCCGTCCGCTGGGTGTCGTCGTTCGTGCTCACCGACCTCGCCCTGCTGGCGGTCGGCTCGACCTTCCTCGGCCGCAGCTTCCGCCGCGCGGCGGCCGCCTACGGCGTCCCCTCGCCGGCCGACGCCGAGGCCGAGGTCGCCGACCGCCAGATCGACCTGCCCAGCCTGCTGCGCCTGCGCAACCCCGAGGCCACGCTGCTGGTCAGCGGGCACACCCACGAGACCGGCATCGTGCGGCTGCCCGAGGGCCGGCTGGCCGTCGACGCCGGCTGCTGGGTGCGCGGGCTGGTGCCGGTGCGGGCGTGGCTGTCGCTGCCGCCCGTGTTCGTGGCCACCTACCCGGTCAACTGGGTGGACGTGCAGGCCACCCCGGACGGGGTGGCGGTGTCGCTGTGGGAGCGCCGCCTGGCGGTGCGGCGCCGGCTCGGCAACATCGAGCGGCTGGTCGCCCGCAGGCCGCTGCCGCCGGCGGACGCCGCCGCCCCGCGGGTGGTCGCCCGGGTGGTGCTCCCGGTGGCCGGGTGATCCACCCGGCGGGCGGGTCGGTGGCGTTCGACCGGGCGGCCGGCTACTACGACGAGACCCGCGGCCTGCCGCCCGCGGTGGCCGAGCGGGTCGCCGACCGGATCGAGGCGGCGGCCGGCCCGGCGGCCCGGCTGCTGGAGATCGGGGTCGGCACCGGCCGGGTCGCCCTGCCGCTGCACCGGCGCGGCCGGCAGCTGCTCGGCGTCGACCTGTCCGGGCCGATGCTGCAGCGCTACCGGGCCAAGGCGGCCGCCCTCGGGCTGCGGCCGCCGCCGCTGCTGCGCGCGGACGCGACCCGCCTGCCGCTGCGGGACGCCAGCGTGGACGCGGTGCTGGAGGTGCACGTGCTGCACCTGATCCCGACCTGGCGGGCGGCGCTGGCCGAGGTCCGCCGGGTGCTCGCCCCGGGCGGGCTGGTGCTGATCGGCCGCGGCGGCCACCGCGAGGCGGACGGCCCCCGCAACCAGACCCTGCGCCGCTTCGAGCGGCTGGCGCAGGAGGCCGGCGGCGGCCCGCCGCGCCTCGGCGCGGTCGACGTGCCGTCCCGGGTCGCCGAGCTGGTCGCCCTCGGCGGCACCGCGGAGGTGCTGGAACCGGTCGTCTGGGAGGGCCACGACAGCTACGCGCGGGCCCTCGAGCTGGTCGAGCGGCGGTCGTTCTCGTACATGTGGCGGCTGCCCGACGAGGTCTGGCGGGCGGCCAGCAACCGGCTGCGGGCCGAGCTGGAGGCCGCCTACCCCGACCTGGACGCGCCCCGCCCGGCCAGGCACGCCTTCACCCTGACCGCCGTCCGTTTCCCGGCCGGGTAGGCGGGCCGGGGGGCGCCGCGCGGGTTTCGCGCGCCGCCCGGATGGGGAACCTCAACCTCGCCGTGAGGTGGGACGGGGGGCGGGTGCGACGGTTTGGGGACCGTCTTGGGAGGACCCGCCCGACCCTCCCACCTCACGCGGGGGAGCCCCCGGCCCCGGCGCTCACGCCTCCAGGCGCGGCAGGACCAGCTCGGCGACCAGCTCCAGCTGCTCGTCGTCGTACACCGAGAACGGGATGCCGGCGAAGCCGCAGACCAGCTGCTCCACCCCGCGCGCCTGCCAGCCGCGCAGCTGCTCGACCAGCTGGTCGGGGGTGCCGACCAGGCGGGAGGCGGCCCAGTCGGCCAGCTCCACCCGGTCCAGCGCGCCGCCCGGCATCCACGCCTGCAACCGCCGCCAGCGCGCGACCAGGTCGTCGGCGTCGCGGCCGACCAGGGTGAGCAGCCCCAGCGAGCGGCGCACGTCCTCCGGCCGGCGCCCCGCCCGGGCGCAGGCCTCGCCCAGTACCCGCAGCCGGTCGTCGTAGGCCTGCGGGGTGATCTCCCAGCACAGGTTCCAGCCGTCGGCCACCCTGGCGACCACCCCGAGCAGGCGGTCGCCGGTGCCGCCGACCCACAGCGGCGGCCGCGGCCGCTGCACCGGGGCGGGGCTGGCCGGCGCGTCCTCGGCCCGGTGGTAGCGGCCGGTGTAGGAGGCGGGCCTCCCGCCGGCGCCGAGCATGGCCGCGAGCACGCCGACGGTCTCCTCCAGCATGGCCAGGCGCTCGCCAGGTGGCGGGAAGTCGTAGCCGTTGGCGAGGAACTCCGCCTCGTTCCAGCCGGCGCCCACGCCGACGTCCAGCCGGCCGCCGGACAGCTGGTCGAGGGTGGCGACCATCTTGGCCAGCATGGCGG
>DASQWY010000608.1:0-2760 GCA_035640005.1 Actinomycetes bacterium | reverse complement strand
TTCGCCCGCCGACGGGGCCGGGGCGGGCGCGGCCGGCGGGTCGGCCGGCACCACCGCCCCAGCCGGCGCGGGCCAGTCCGGGGCCGGTGGCATGGCCGGCGCGCCGCCGGGAGCGCCGGCGGCCGCGGGCGGCGCCGGCTGGCCGGGCAACGCGCGCTGGCGGCGCTGGTAGGCGGCGGCCACGCAGGCCAGGAACGCCTCCGGCAGGATCCCGGGCGGGGGCGGGGGCCGCAGCCGGGCGGCCAGCGGGTTCGCCAGCTGCACCGCCAGCGACGCCCGCGGCCCCGGCGGCAGGCTGGCCGCCCGCAGCAGGAACGTCCGCACCGCCTGGTATTCCTGGGTGGTCAGCCGGCCGACGTCCAGGGTGGCCGCGTAGCCCTCCAGCCCCTGCGGGGGCGCGAAGCTCACCGGCGCCGGCGCGGCCAGCCCGCTGCGCTCGCGCAGCAGCAGGGTGCCCGCGACCAGGTCCCCGAGCCGCTGGTTGTCCCGGGTGAGCAGGATGAACAGGACGGCGAAGAAGCCGCCGCCGATGCCGAAGTCGACCAGGCCGAGCAGCGCCCGCACGGCGGCGTGCCGGAAGCGCACCGGCGCGCCCTCCCTGGTCACCACCCGCAGGCCGAGCGCGGCCTTGCCGACCGTCCGCCCCCGCCACAGCGCCTCCTGGGCGATGAAGTAGCCGAAGTACCAGCCGGGCAGCAGCACCAGCACCAGCGCCACCGCCACCCAGTCGGGGACGACCGCGCCGCTGGACCCGATCAGCGCGACCGCGAACACGCCGGCGAGGATGCCGGCGAACACGATCACCAGGTCGATCAGGTAGGCGAGGATCCGCGAGCCGACGTTGGCGGTCTGGAACTCCAGCGCGACCGCCTCCGGCGTCACCATGCGGGCCGGCTCCGCCTGCGCCATCCCCGCAACGCCCCCTTCAGGTCGCCTTAGAATCGTCCGGTGGACATCGACCGCTACATCGCGACCAACGGGCCGGTGTGGTCGCGGCTCGCCGAGCTGACCGGCCGGGCCCAGCGCGGCGTCGGGCGGCTGCCGGCCGCGGACCTGGACGAGCTGGTCCGACTGTACCAGCGGGTCGCCGGCCACCTGTCCTACGCCCAGACCTACTACCGCGACCCCGCCCTCACCGCCAAGCTCTCCGGGCTGGTCGCCAGGGCCGGCGCGGTCGTCTACGGCACCCGCCCGCGCACCCTGCGGGCGCTGGCCCGCTTCTTCACCGTCAGCTTCCCGGCGGCGATCTGGCACGTCAGGTGGTTCGTGGTCGCTGCCACCCTGGCGAGCCTGCTGCCGGCCGCGGCGCTGGGGACCTGGCTGGCCAGCTCGCCGGCGGCGATCCAGGCGACCGCGCCGGCGGCGGTCCGCGAGGCCTACGTCGAGCGCGACTTCGAGGCCTACTACTCCTCCGCGCCGGCGGCGGAGTTCGCCTCCCAGGTGTTCTCCAACAACGTGCAGGTCGCCTTCGAGGCGTTCGCCGTCGGCATCCTGCTGTGCCTGGGGACCCTGTTCGTGCTGGTCTCCAACGGGGCCAACCTGGGCGTGGCCGCCGGGCTGTTCGCGGCCGCCGGCCAGCAACCCAAGTTCTGGGGCCTCATCCTGCCCCACGGCATGCTCGAGCTGACCAGCGTGTTCGTCGCCGGCGCCGCCGGCCTGCGCCTGGGCTGGACGCTGATCGACCCGGGCGACCGGACCAGGGGGGCCGCGCTCGCCGAGGAGGGCCGCCGGGCCGTGGTGATCGTCCTCGGCCTGGTCGTCACCTTCCTGGTCGCCGGCACGATCGAAGGCTTCGTGACCGGCCGGCCGTGGCCGACCTGGCTGCGGGTCGGGATCGGGGTGGCCGCCGAGGCCGGCTTCCTGGCCTGGGTGCTGGTGCTCGGCCGCCGCGCCGCCGCCCAGGGCCTCACCGGCGCGCTCGGCGAACAGGACGCCGGCGGCTGGCTCACCGACCGCGAGCGGGTCGCCCGGTGACCGCCGCCCTGGGTCCTGGCCGCACCGTGCTGGTCACCGGCGCGTCCGGGGGGCTCGGCCCGGCGGTGGTGGAGGCGTTCCTCGCCGGCGGCTGGCGGGTGGTGGCGGCCTCCCGCTCGGGCCGCGCCGAGCGCCGCGACGGGCTGCTGACGGTCGCCGCCGACCTCGGCGACGAGGCCGGGGTGGCCGCCGCCGTGGAGGCCGCCGCGGCCGACCCGGCGGCGCCGCTGCGGGCGCTGGCCAACCTGGTCGGCGGCTACGCGGCCGGCACCCGGCTGCACGAGACGCCGGTGGCGACCCTGGAGGCGCAGCTCGCCCTCAACCTGCGCCCCACCTGGCTGGCCACCCGGGCGGTCCTGCCGCACCTGGTCGCGGCGGGCGGCGGCTCGATCGTCAACCTCTCGTCGGTGATCGGAATGGTGGGCGGCGACGAGGACTTCGCCACGCACGCGTACGCCGCGAGCAAGGGGGGCGTGATCGCGCTCACGCGTGGGATCGCGGTCTACTACGCGCCCCGAGGCGTCCGCTGCAACGTGATCTGTCCGGGCGTGATCGACACGCCGATGGCGTTTCGCTCAGTCGGCGACCCGAGGATCCGGGCCCGTCTGCACGAGCTCCAGCCCCTCACCGGCGAGCCCGGGCTCCCGGACGACGTCGCCGGCGCCGTTCTCTACCTCGCGGGGCCCGCCTCGCGTCTCGTCACGGGCGTCGTCCTGCCCGTCGACGGCGGCTGGACGGCCAAGTGAGCCGTCGTGCAGGTCGCGCGAGTCGAGCTTGCGCTCGAAC
>DASQWY010000607.1:0-2679 GCA_035640005.1 Actinomycetes bacterium | reverse complement strand
TCGGTCCGCCGCGAGCGGATCGCCGAGAACGCCCGGGTGTTCGACTTCGAGCTCGGCGACGACGACCTGCGCGCCCTGGACGCCCTGGACCGCACCGGCGGCACCGACCGCGCCCTGGAACGCCCCTGGTGGTGACCGATGCTGGAGTCGCATGCCCACGGCTTCAGCCGACTGTCGCACCCCAAAGCGACACTGGGCCATGCGCTACCGCTCGACCGACAAGACGGTGCACCCGGAGTTATGCGCTGGCAGAAGGCCGGTCATCCCAGCTGACGTGACTGGAGTTCCCGCGTCTGCGGCGCCTGCCGGCGCTGTGGTGCCTGTGGTGGGTGGTGTCCACGGTCGGCGGCGCGCCCGTGGCGATCGTGCGCCGCTCCGTGGGACCCGGCGGGTGGTGGTGCGAAGGTGAGTCGGGCGAGGAAGCGGCCCAGGGACGCGGCCACCTTCGTGGCCACGATCCCGCTGCGGGCGACTCCGACCCAGGCCAGGACAGTTGGCAGCCGGTTTGAGTGCGGGCGGCTGCTGTACAACGCCTGCCTGCGGGTGGCGCTGAACCGGGCCCAGGCGCTGCGGGACGACCCCGTCTGGGAGCGGGCGAGGGCCATGCCGCGGGTGGTAGCGGGCCGGCCGAACCCGGCCAGGGCCCCGGCGTTCCGGGAGCTGCGCGACCGGCACGAGTTCACCGAGCGGGCGCTGGCGTCGGTGGGGTCGGCCTTTCGGGTGGGGTGGTTGCGCGAGCACGTGTTCGCGCAGGAGGCGCAGGTGCTGGGCGAACGAGCCTACCAGGCGGTCAACCGTTGGGTGCTCGGCCAGGGTGGCCGGCCACGGTTCAAGGGCAAGGGCCACGGGCTGCACAGCCTGGCCGGCAAGGACCTCCGGGGTGCGCTGCGCGTCTCCACCGATGGCGCCGGGCTGCAGTGGGGGCGTGGACTGGTGCTGCCGTTCGAGTTCGACCCGGCCAATCCCTACCACTGTTGGGCGGCCTGGCACGTGGGCGAAGGCCGCCTGCGGTGCTGCCGGATTGTCCGCAAACGAATCCGGGGCCGCTGGACGTTCGCTGCCCAGCTGGTGCTGGACGGGGTGCCGCTGCGGCGCTACCAGGCCGGCGAGGGACTGGTCGGCCTGGACGTCGGCCCGTCCACCGTGGCGGTGGTGTCGGACACCGGCGCGTGGAAGCAGACCTTCTGCGCCGAACTGGACGACAAGGCCCGAGAGCTGCGCCGCCTCCAGCGGCGGCTGGACCGCCAGCACCGTGCCGGCAGCCCCGGCTGCTTCGACCAGAAGGGCCGGCACCGCACGGGCGGTTGCGAGTGGCGGTCCTGGTCGCGGCGGGCCGAGCACACCAGGACCGCGATCGCCGAGCTGCAACGGCGCCTGGCTGAGTACCGCTCGTCGCTGCACGGCAGCCTGGCCAACCGCATCCTCGGCCAGGGCACCACCATCCACACCGAGAAGCTGTCCTACAAGGGATTGCAGCGCCGCTACGGCCGTAGTGTCGGCCG
This sequence comes from Actinomycetes bacterium, assembly GCA_035640005.1. Classification (GTDB taxonomy): domain Bacteria; phylum Actinomycetota; class CALGFH01; order CALGFH01; family CALGFH01; genus DASQWY01. The sequence goes on along the minus strand of DASQWY010000607.1, from coordinate 1,177 downwards.
CCGGGCGCCGGGTCGCTTCATCGCCATGCTGTCCCGCAAGGCTGCCAGTGCCGGCGGGCGCCTGGCGCTGATCGACACCCGCACCACCCGGCTGTCGCAGGCCTGCGTCTGCGGCGAGGTCGCAAGAAAGCCGCTCAGCCAGCGCACCCACCGCTGCGGCTGCGGCGTGGAGGCCGACCGGGACGTGTTCTCGGCGTATCTGGTCCGTCACGTGGACCCTCGGGTTCACCCGCACCTGCTCGACGTGGACGGCGCCAAGGCGGCCTTGGCCGCGGCGTCGTTCGTGCTCCAGGACTCCGGTGCAGGCCGGCGTCGGGCAGTAGGAAACCGGCGAGTCCCGGACGCTTCGCGTCTCGGGTACGGGACGACCCGTCGGAGCCGGTCGGCCGCAAGCCCGCAGGGCGCCGCTGATGCCCGCAAGGGAGAGGCGGCGTGAACCGGTAATCCCACGGCTTTGAGCCGTCGGAGGATGTCAACGTCAGCAGGTGAGGTGCAGGGCGGCCGCCGCCCGGGCCGGATCCAGCTCGCCGTAGCGGCGCACCGCCTGGTCGGTCGGCAGGCTCTCCACGGTCACCCCACGCGCCCGCAGCCGCCGGAGGGCGCGCGGGTCGGGCCGCATCCGTCCTTCGGCGCCGGTGCCGATCACCAGCTGCTCGGGAAGGTCGTCCAGCACCTCGTCCAGGTCCTCGTCGACCAGCGCGTGGCCGTCCCGCCGCCACCAGTTCCGCACCACCCGGTCCGGCAGGATGATCAGGTCGCGCCGCTCCTCCTGGCCGTCGACCACGATCCGCCCGAACTCGTACTCCTCGATCCGCGCCATGCGCCACCTCCTCCCTCGTCCGGGTTGCCGCCATCCGGCGCCGCAACCCTCGGCCTTGGCGCCGGTGGTGGCGCTACGGCGGCGGCGGCGGGCGGAGGGCGCGGGCCAGCGGCGCCGGCGCCTGGCCGGCCAGGCGGGTGCACTCGCGGGTCAGGTGCGCCTGGTCGGCGTAGCTCGACTACGCGCCGCTGCCGGGTTCAGCGGGCGCACGGGCTGCCGCGGTCGGACGGCCGCAGCGCCCGGGTGACGGCGTGGGCCCAGGCCGCCCGCTGCAGCCGGTCGACGGCGTCCCGGAAGGCCGGGTGGACGCCGCTGAGCAGCACGCCCCTGGCGGAGGGGTCCAGCGTCCCGCGCACC
>DASQWY010000606.1:0-3902 GCA_035640005.1 Actinomycetes bacterium | reverse complement strand
TGCGGGAACTCATCGACCGACCATCGGGGGCGGGGCGCTCATGCCGTGGCCCAGGCCGGCGCGGCGGCCGCCGCGGCGCGGGCCAGGCCCGCGCGCACCAGCTCCAGGGTGGCGCCCCACGGCACGGTCACGCGGTCGCCGTCGACCTCCAGGTGCTCCTCCAGCAGGCAGCACTTGGTGAGCACCACCGCGCCGTCGCCCTCCTGGCCGGCGGCGAGGCGGCGCGGGCACAGCTCCACCGCCGCCCCGGGCTCGGTCCCGTAGAACCAGCGGTGGATCTCGCGGGAGCGGGCGCAGCCGACCAGCACCCAGTCCTGCTTGTCCGGCCGCTCGTCGAGGAAGCGCACCTCGGCGCCGTCGAGCGCGATCCCGGCGCCGCGGCAGGGCAGCAGGTAGCGCTCGACGGGGTTGGCCGCCGCCAGGCGGTGCAGGTCCACGGCGTCGAGGGTCAGCTCCACCGGGGGCAGGTCCTCGTCGAAGGCGACCACCTGCTCGGCCATGGCGAGCAGCTTGGGCGGCTGGGGCGGCACCACCTCGGTCACCCGGATCGCCAGCGGCGCCGGCTCCCAGATGAAGTTGACGTGCTCGAAGCGCCCGAGCACGGCCCAGGCCCGCAGCCCCGGCCGCGAATGCCGGCGGGCCGCGGCGGCCAGCGCGGTCGCGTTGCCCACGTCGGTGTCCGGCTCGTGGACCCAGGCGACCTGGTCCGGTCCGGCAAGCACGCGGGCCTCCGCCACCGGCGCGAACAGCTCGCCCGAGTCGACGCGCCGGACCGCGGCCAGGGCGGTGGCCGGGCCGTTGCGCAGGACGATGTACTCGGTGCTGCGGTATACCTCCCGGCGCAGCAGGAGGTCGAGCAGGGCGCCGTCGGTCAGGGCGACGTCGACCTCCTGGACCGAGAGGGCCCGGTAGGGCCGCGCGATCGTGTTGGGCGCGGGATCGGCGATCATCTTGCGACCACGATAGCCTGGTCAGCTCCGGTGGCGCCGCTATGCCAGGACCGCCTCGGCCGCCTCCAGCACCCGCTCGAGGGAGGGCAGGGCGGCTTTCTCCAGATTCGCGGCGAACGGGATCGGCACGTTCAGCCCGGAGACTCGGCGGACGCCCGCCTCGAGGTCCTCGTACCCCTCCTCGGCCACCAGCGCCGCCACGCCGGCGCCCCAGCCAAGGGCGACCGGGCTCTCCTCGACGATCACCAGCCGGCCGGTTCGTCGCACGGCGTCGAGCACGGTCCGCGCGTCCAGCGGGACCAGCGTGCGCAGGTCGATCACGGTGGCGTCCACCCCGGACCGGGCCAGGTGGTCGGCGGCCTCCAGCGCGAGGTGCACGGTCTGGCCGAGACCGACGAGGGTCACGTCATCGCCCTGCCGGCGCACCGCCGCCTGGCCGAGGGGGAGCAGGTGCTCTCCCTCTGGCGCCTCCCCCTTGCTGGCGTAGAGCGCCTTGTGCTCGAAGAACAGGACCGGGTCGTCGTCCCGGATCGCCGCCGAGAGCAGGCCAACGAGGTCCGCCGGGTTGGAGGGCGAGGCGATCTTGAGGCCAGGCACGCACATCGCCCAGCTCTCCACCGACTGGCTGTGCTGGGCGGCGAACCCCAGCCCGGCCCCGTTGGCGGTGCGGACCACCAGTGGGAGGGAGATGCGGCCGCCGCTCATGTAGCGGGCCTTCGCCATCTCGTTGACCACCATGTCCCAGCACACGGCGAAGAAGTCGGCGAACATGATCTCGGCCACCGGGCGGATGCCGGTCATGGCGGCGCCCATGGCGCAGCCGAGGATGGCCTGCTCCGCGATCGGCGTGTCCCACACCCGCTCGGGGCCGAACCGCTCGAACAGCCCCTTGGAGGTCTTGAACACGCCTCCCTGGCGCAGGTCCTCGCCGATGAGGACGACCCGCTCGTCCCGCTCCATCTCCTGGGCGAGGGCAAGATGGACCGCGTTGCGGTAGGTCAGTTCCGCCATGCCGACCCTCCGTCGCTCCAGAGCTCGGTCGACACGGCCGAGACGTCGGGCAGGGGAGCCGACCGGGCCCGCTCGGCGGCCGCCGCCACCTCGGCCGCGACCTCGGCCTCGATCCGCTCCAGCTCGGCGGCCTCGACGCCCCGCTCCTCCAGGACCCTGCGGTAGCCGAGGACGGGGTCCTTGGCCTTCCACGCCGCCACCTCCTCCTTGGAGCGGTAGGCGGCGGGGTCCGCAAGGGAGTGGCCGTAGTGGCGGTAGGTCAGGGTCTCCACCAGGGAGGGCCCCTGCCCGGACCTGGCCCTGGCGACGGCCGCGCGGGCCACCCCGAGGACCGCCTCCACGTCGTTGCCGTCCACCACCACCGGCTCCAGGCCGTAGGCGCCGGCGCGGTCGGCGGCGGGACGCGGCACCGCGGTGACCTCGCTGTTGCGGGTGTACTCCATGTAGAGGTTGTTGTTGCAGACGAACACCACCGGCAGCTTCCAGACGGCGGCCAGGTTGAGCGCCTCGTGGAAGGCGCCGATGTTGGTGCTGCCGTCGCCGAGGAAGCACACCGTGACCTGGTCCGTCTTGCGGAGGCGAGCCGACCAGCCCAGCCCGCAGGCCACGGGGAGCTGGGCGCCGATGATCGCGTTGGACCCGTAGTGCCCGTGGTCCACGCTCATCAGGTGCATCGACCCTCCCTTGCCGCCGCTCACCCCGGTGGCGCGCCCGAACAGCTCGGCCATGAGGCCGTCAAGGGGGGCGCCCCGGGAGATCACGTCGGCATGGCCCCGGTAGGTGGAGAGCATGTAGTCGTCGGGCCGCATGGCGGCCGCGAACCCCGCCGGGACGGCCTCCTGGCCGACCGCCAGGTGCAGCGGCCCCCGCGTCTCCGCCTGGGCCCACAGGCCGCGCACCTGCTCCTCGAACCGGCGCATCCGCAGCATCGAGGTGTACAGGGCCAGGCCGAGCGTCACAGGCCGTCGCGGGCCATCCGAACCCCCTCGCCCATGGCGCGGAGCTTGCCGGACGCCACGCTGCGGCTGCAGTACCCCAGGCCGCAGTCGGGCATGACGAACAGCCGCTCGGGCGGGACGATCTCGGCCTCGAGGACCCGCTTGATGTTCCCGGCCACCTTCTCGGGCGTCTCGACGTTGGTGTCCTTCACGTCGATGAAGCCGAGGCCGAGCACCTTGTCCTTGGGGAAGCCGCGATAGGCGTCGAGCTCCCGGTAGTCGCGGTGGCAGGACTCGAGGTGCACGACGGTCACGTCGGCGTCGGCGAACAGCGGCATCATGTCGGCCGCCTTGTCCTCCCAGACGTCGGTCTGGCCGTCCACGCTCCCATAGCACACGTGCCACAGCTTGATGACGTCGTCCAGGCCCTCGACCAGGTGGTTCAGCACGTCGATCTGCCAGTGCTCCTGGGTGTAGGGGGGCAGGACGTCGATGATCTGGAGACACTCCAGGCCCCGGCCGCGGAGGTAGCGCAGCTCCTCGTTGAGGGCCGTGGCCAGGTCCATGGCCAAAGCTTTGTTGTCGTTGTAGTGCAGGTCCTGGACGATCACGCTGTTCTGCGACGGGCCGAGGAAGCTGATCTTGAATGGCTTGGCGGTGGCGCCCTGCATGGCGGTGACGACGCCGTCGAACAGCGACCGGACACGCCGGATCTCCCCGACGCATTCCGCCATGTAGAAGGCCGCGTACTTGGGGACCGGGTTGGGCGGGCCCCAGGGCCGGAACCCCTCGAGCATCTCGGTGATGTAGTGGAAGATCGGCTCGAGCTGCATCCCGGGGGTTTCCCAGTCGAAGTACTGCTGGCCGTCCGCCAGGATGTCCAGGCCGGCGCGCTCCTGGTCCTGGGCGCAGAGCCGCACGGCGTCCTCGTAGGCGACCCGGATCGCGGTGCTGCGGTACAGCGGCTCGTGCAGCGAGCCGAACACCCTCCCCTGGAGCCAGT
>DASQWY010000605.1:0-11748 GCA_035640005.1 Actinomycetes bacterium | reverse complement strand
CGCGTCGATGCGGCCGACGTTGCTGGTGCCGGGTGCGTTGACGTCACCGGGCTGGGTGAACCAGGCGTTGCCGGCCACGTCCACGGCGACGTCGGCCGGGTCGGTAACCGGGGACGACGTGAACTGCCCGGTCGAGAGGTGGTAGCGCCACACCACGTCGTTGTTGAAGTCGGTGATCCACACGTCGGTGGCGCTGACCGCCAGGTTGCCACCCAGCGCACTGGTGTTGGGCATCTGCACAGGTGGCTGGAAGGTCTGGGTCGCCACGTCAAAGCGCATCAGGGTTGGGTCGTTGGAGGTGATGTAGAGAATGCCGCCTGGGCCCTGGGCGATGTCGGTGATGATGCAGACGTTGCACCCGTCGGCCACGCCGGCGGCGAACTCGGTGATGCCGCCGGCCGCTGTGATGCTAGCGATCTTGGCGGGCGCGGAGGTGAACTCGGTGCCCTCGGTGAACCAGCGGTTGCCGTCCGAACCGTTGGTGATGGCCCGCGGCTGGCTGTTGGCCGTTGGCACCTTGAACTGCTTCAGCGCGCCGACCGGGGCGGCCAGTGCCGCGCTTCCCAGTGACAAGACCAGACCCACCGCAAGCGTCGCGGCCAGCACGCGCCCAGCTGTTCGTGACATGCGTCTCACCCCTTGCACTGGCCGCACAGGGGAAGCAAGCCCGAAAACCCCGGCGGCCCAAGCGAGGTCCGGGCTGGTACCTACCCAGCGGAAGCATCCCACCGGAAGGTGCCTAGATCTACCTGACCGATGCATCACGGATTTTCACGGTCTGGTAACGGAGACAGGACGCAAACCGATATGGCGAATCGAGTCGGCCACGCTGAACAGGCAGCCTGGCCTGGACCTCTTCCTGAAATTTTCGTCCAGGGACCGATGATTGAAGGTTTCAGGAACAGCGACCTGTGGCTCTGCTGGTCAACGAATTCACACCGCGAAACGTTCGAAGCTGGACGACGAGTTGGTAGCCTGCACCCGCAAGGTGCCCTCCTTGAGCCGGGACTGCGACCTTCAGACAGCCGCATTCTCCCTACTTGGGAGGGCTCCTTGCGTAACCAGCAGCATCCGCCAGCCACATCTCATGAAAGCCGAGGCTAGCTGGACCCACCGGTCTGCTTCCCCTACCCGCCGTGGCCGCAGGGGGTGACGTTGGCCGTGCCAGGCACGGCGCCATGTCCGGGGGTCGTGACGCCGGTCCCGGTCGCCTCCGGGATGCGTTCGTGGGCGTTCATGGTGCCCTGGTTGCACGCTGCCGCCGGCAGCCGTTGCGTGGTCGACACGTCGGCGAGGGCGGGAACCGCCGGGGCGGCGGCGATCCCGGCCGCAAGCACCAGGGACAGGACCGCTCTGCGCATGGCTACTCCTTCCTTCCGCGGATCGGGTTGGGCTCGGTGATCGGTCTAGCAGGGCATCGCTCCTTCCAAGGCTCGGGATGGTCACTGGCGGTTCATCCGACACGGGACACGAAGGGGGAGCCGCCCACCGCCGAGTACAGGCCCAGCACCGTCAGCAGCGTCACGCCCAACGCCACCACCATGCTGGCCACCTCCCCGCGGCGCGAGGACCCCGCCGTCAACACCCGCGGCCACGCCAGCCCGCCGACGCAGCCGACAACGATCGCCACCTCCAGCAGCGTCGAGGCCACGTCACCAAACCCCACCGCCGCACGGGTGGTCGCCTCCGGCCCGACCAGCGACCCGTAGGCCCTGGTCACCACCCAGGCCGCCGCGACCAGGGCGTTGCCGACCGCCCCGGCCACCAGCAGCGCCCGGGCCGGGCGCAGCACGGCCGCCAGCGCCCAGGCCAACTGGCCAGTGGCCACCACCACGAAGAACCACCCGTAGGCCCAGTAGTCGGCCAGGTGCTGCTGGATGACGGCGAAGTGGATCAGCGCCGCCGCCATCGACGCCCAGGCCAGGCCGAGCAGGACGGGATGGACCTCGACCAGCGCCGAGTGGGCGTGGGCGTGGTCGGCCGGCGACGGCCGGTCGCCGGGGCGGGCCACCGCCAGCAGGGCCGTGCCACTGCCGGCAAGGGCCATGGCGCCGCCAAGCTTCAGCGCGGGGCGGCCGTGGCCGGACTCCAGGAACCCGTACCAGCTGGCGGCGGCCGCCAGCGGCAGGGCGAGCGCGCCGACCAGGGCGCCCCGGCGAAGCACCCCGCGACGGGCACCTATCGGGTTGGCTGGCCTGCCAGCGCTGGATCCGTGCTCGGGCGAGCGGGCGGGAGGCTGGCGGACGCTCCGCGCGCTGCCAGCGCCGTTTGCGCGCTTGGAGTTCGGCATGGGTTGCTCCATGTCACGGAACTCCTCATGGTTCCTGCCCGTCATAGTGGGAACCGGCCAGGGCCAGGCGCGATTCCCCGCCTGGCACCGTGGAAGCCCATCGCAGGGGATGGGACCGGCCGCCTGGCCGTGGGGACCTCCGACCCGGGCGGACGACGCTCGTCCGGCCGCGTTGCCGACCTCGCCCGGAGGTTACGCACGAGCAAAGAGGCCGCTTGCCAGTGGTGGCACATCTGAGGACGCCTGGTCGCCTTTGTATGTCAGTCTCGGTGGCATTCCACCGGCCGTAACCAGACCGAACCTGTCGTGACTGGCCGGACTCGGCAGCCGGCCTGACCTGCGAGGACAGCGCTCGTCAGGTCCCCGCCAGACGGTGAACACGCGCCCTGCAATCCGGTGGTCCGCTGCTCGGAGTCGCGGCGGTCCGCCAGGCGTCGCTAGATCTGGCATCTGATGCCAGCTCCACAGTGGTCGCCGTGGCCTGGTGGCCGAGGGCGTCGTGTCGCACGGCTTGATCATCCGTTTGGTCATCCAGACGATCCGACGCGTTCCTTCTGGATCCGTCTGGATCGACGAGGCACCCAACCTGAGCAGCCCAGATCCGTCTGGAGCCGACCGGATCGACGCTGAGCACCAGGCTACGGATCTGGCGGCTCGGCAGAGGGATACTGGACGGGTGCGCCGCCAACCCTCCGCCGCCACCGCCTCGCCTGTCGGGCGCGTCACGCTCACGCTGCACGGCCCCATCGGTGAACTCGCCACCGCCCTGCGGATCCTCGCCGCCGCCCTGGACCACGAGCAGGCCACCAGCACCGTCACCTACCCGCCAGGCTCGAACCCCACGCCCGTGGGCCGGCGCCCGGCGGGATGACCGTTTCCTTGCCGACCGGTTCGTCGCCAACTCACCCCGACGGCCGCGAACGTCGTAGCGCTGCTGTGCCGCAACGCCCCGGAACTGACCTACGAGGCGCTACAAGCTGAAGTCCAGGCCCAGCTCGGCATCGGCGCGACCAGCTCGGCGGGGTGCTGACCTCGCTGGCGGCCGCCCGCAAGCGGCTGCCCGTCGACGTGGACTCTCCGATCTAGCGGGACCGGGAGCTGCGGCGCTACCGGATCGAGCCGGTCGGCGCCGAGCTGCTGTTGGGCGCGATCGGCCGCTCCCGCGGCGGGCTGGTCACGGAATCTGAGGCAGCCGATGCGTAGTCTCGGGGATTGCGGCTGGGGCGCTCATCCGTCACCCGCGCAACTGTAAGCGTGTCGACCCGACCACGCCGACCGCCACCGGGCGCGGACGGACCCGGGAATACCGGGCAGGCTCGGTCATGCTGTGCCGGTCTCGCAGCCCTGGACGGCGTTGACGCCCCTCGTGTCGTCGCAACGGTCGGCGCCCAGGCCGCCGCTGAGGCGGTCGTTGCCCTTGCCACCGAACAGGTGGTCGTCGTCGGGACCGCCGTCGAGGATGTCGTTGCCGGCTGAGCCGCTTAGCAAGTCGTTGCCGGGACCGCCGTCGGCGACGTCGGTGCCCGTCCCGGCGCTGAGGCGATCAGCGCCGGGACCACCCACCAGGCGGTCGTCGCCCCGCCGGCCCGTCAGGCGATCGTCACCTGGTCCGCCATCCAGATGGTCGGCACCCGAGTCGCCGCTGATGCTGTCGTTGCCGGGACCGCCGTCCAACCGGTCGTTGCCCCAGGTACCGACCAGGACATCGTCGCCGTCCCCGCCGCTGAGCAAGTCAGCATCCTGCCGGCCGTTCAGGTAGTCGTTACCGGCCCCGCCGCTGAGCTGGTCCTTGCCCAGGCCGCCCCACAGGCGATCCTTGCCTGGGCCACCGAGCAACGTGTCGCCGCCGGCGCCACCGTCCACCAGGTCGTCACCGGCGCCACCGTCCAACCAGTCCCCGCCGCCACGGCCGTGCAGGTGGTCGTTGCCGTCACCGCCGGCCAGGCGGTCGTTGCCCGCACCGCCGTCCAGGCGGTCGTTGCCGCGGCCGCCCCACAGCTGGTCCAGCCCCGCGCCGCCGTCCAGCACGTCGTCGCCGGCGAGCCCGCGGATGGTGTCGTTGCCGCCCAGGCCGCAGATGACGTCGTCGCCGAGGGTGCCCACCAGCCGGTCGTTGCCTGCGGTGCCCACGATGGTGCAGCGCGCCCCGGTGGCGGCGACCGGAGCCGTAGAGGTCGCGGGAACGCCCGCGGCGGGTTGCGCTGCGGTGGCCAGGGCAAGCGATGCAGAGCAGGCCAGCAGGAGCCGGACCAGCCGTCGTGTCGACATTTCGATGTCCCCCGGTGGTGAGCGACAGACGAAGAGGTGCCCGATGTACGTCGGCACGCTGGCCAACAACCTTCACGCCCGCCACCGAAGGATCCGCCGGGTTGACCACCCCGATCCAACCTGGGCAGTGCGCCTCCGAACCTAGCGGTCGAGGCTGGTCATTCCCACAGTCATTCCACAGGCCCTAACCAGACCGAACCCGCCATGACTGGCCGAACCCAGCACCCGACCTGACCTGCCACAACAGCACTGGTCATGCCACAGCAAACGCTCGGCACGCGCCTTGTAAACAGCAGGTTCCCGGGTTCGAGTCCCGGCGCCAGCTCGTAGAGGTGCGACCAGGACCTCAGGATTCCAGCGGGTTGGTCCAGCGCAGGCCCGCGAACCGGGAGAAGTCCACATCGGTGGAGCACAGCTCCGCGCCATGCTCGATGGCGAGCGCCGCGAGGTGTGCGTCGGTCGTCAGGTTTCCGGCTGTGCCGAGTGGCTCGAGCAGCTGACGCAGCACCGGTGCGTGTCGGCTGGTCGGGTGCACCACGGTCACGCAGGGCTGCGCCAGCCAGCTGTCCACCAGATCGAGCGCCGCCGAGGTGGTGAGCGGCGACCGGAACACGCGGGAGCTGGTGGTGAGCCGGATGAACGCGAGCAGCACGACCCAGGCGAACGCGAACGTCTCCGCCCCGGAGAGCCGCTCCTCGACCCAGGCGCGTGCCGGCTCGTGCCGCACCGAGTTCTCGTCCACCGCGTACAACAGCAGGTTGACGTCGGGAAGCTTCACTTCCGCAGTTCCAGCATGCGGACGGTCTCTTCGTCTTCAATCGCGGCCGCCAGCCGCAAGGCGCCATCCAGGCTCACTCCCGGGCGCAGCCCGAGCCGAGCGGTCGGCAGCCGGTAGGCGCGGGTGGTGCTTCCCGCCGCCAGGCCGGCCCGCACCGTGCTGTTGAGCACCTCTTTGAAGGACATGCCACGCTGCCGGGCCAGCTCCTTGAGCTCGGCCGCGACATCGGGATCCAGCGTGACCGTCGTGCGCATTGAAGCATCATAGCATCATGTTTGCTGACAGCATGATGTCTTACGTTGGCTAGCTGGCATCTCCCGAGGAGCGAAGCTTGAAGGCGGCCTTGCGGGCGGCCTTGGCGACCTTGGTGTTGGGGTGGGCCTTGCCGGTCGCCTCCAGGACCGCAGCGACGTGTGGGGTGCGGGCTCGCCACAGGTCGTCAAGGACGGCCGCCTGCTCAGCGGGAGGGCCGAGTTGCTCCAGGTGCTCGACCAGCCCGGCCGGGCCGTCGCTGTCCAGGATCGTGGCCAGGGTTTCGGCCATCAGCAGCATCGCCGAGGTGGGGTCGAGGCTGCGCTCGTCCTCGAAGCCGTTCTCGACCAGCCAGAGCCGGGCGTGGGGCCGCAGCGACGGGTCCGCGAGCATGGGGCGGACCTCGGCCTCGGCGGCGGGGCCGGCCTCGCTGAGCGCGGCGAAGGCCAGCATGCGCTGCCCGAAGCCGGGTGCGGCCCGCACGTAGCCGGCCAGCTCTCTCGCAGCGGCATCGCTGCGCTCCTGGCACCAGGCCCGCAGCTCCGCCCGGCAGGCGTCCTCGTCTTAGCCGGCCACGCCCTCGATCAGCGCGGCGGCGTCGGCACCGGCGAGCTCCCCGATCACCGGCGCCACCGCACCGGCAGCGCGCAGCAGCACATTGGCCTGCCAGGTGCCGAGGGAGGTGAGCCGGAGCGGCAGCTTGGCGAGCGAGGACAGGTAGGCGTCCGCTGGGCTCGCCGGCTCCTCACCGTGGTTGCCGACGGCCCCGGTTCGCTCCGGCTCGCCTTCGCTTCCCGCCCCGTGCGCATGCTCCACCATGCCGAGACCCTGCAAGTGGCCTAGGAGCTGGGTGGTCTCGACGGCGGTGGCCAGCCGCCACAGCTGGACCCGGCTGGGCGCCTGCTCGTCCAGGATGCCTTCCACGTGCTCCTCCCAGACGTGGCTGGCCAGGTCCTCCGCGGTCACCGGCTCCTCGGAGGCGTACAGCAGCGCGAGCAGGTCGACCAGGGCCTCGGCCGCACCGCCCGGGAAGGAGGACTCGATCATGTCGGTGGGCGGTCCCCAGTCGAGTGAGGGCAGCGCCGAGACCGCCTGGCTGGTCAGCTCCAAGGGGTCATCGAGGAGGCGCTGGTGTTGCTTGACCGGGACCAGGCGCCCCTTGTGGACCCGGGTCAGGCGGATCTCTCTAGCCCAGCTGAGCAGCAGCTCCAAGCCGGCGATGTCCCGCGAGCTACCTACGCGCATGGTGGCCAGCCGGTCGGGATCCACCAGGCCGAGCACGCTGGCCAGTTCCTTGCCGTCGGCGACGGTGAGGTTGCCGTTGGGAGTGAGCTTGCGCCCCTGACCGACCCATTCGACCAGCGCCCGCAGCCGCCGCAGGGTCGGTGCCGCCGCGGCCGCCACCTGGAGCTCCTCCAGTGTGGGCAGCTCGACCGGGGGGAACTCGGGCGGTGCCAGCTCGGGGAGCCGCACCTCGGATGGCAGGCGGTAGCCGGCCAGGAACCGATCCACCGCGTCACCGTCTTCGAGGTCCACACCCGCAGCCTGCATGGCGGCCAGCATCGCCTTGGCCGGGCCGTGCCTGGCGGTATCCCGCATGGCCTCCGCGAACCGAGGGGCGACCCAGTCCAGGGTCGCCTCCAACGTCTGGATTGGGTCACTGCCGGGTTCCAACAGCCCGGTCTGGCCGAGGAAGACGAGGAACGCGCGCGTGGCGGGGATCGCCCGTGGGACGTCCTCGTCGGGCACAGTCAGATAGCGCGGACACCACTCCAGCAAGACGTCGCGGAGGTCGTCGGCGGTCCAGCGGCCCAGGCTCCCATCGCCATCTTGTGTCTTGTATTCCAGCAGGGCCGAGGCCATCTCCACAGCGTCGGCCGCGCCCTGCTGCTCGGCCCAGGCGGCGAAGCGCTCCAGCAGCCCCTCGCGCTCCTTGACGGCCTCCTCGTCCCAGTCGTCCTCGTCGTCGAGGTCCGGATACTGCGGAGGCGCCTGGCCCTGGCTGGCGACCACTCGGGGGTAGCGGACGCCAGGTTCGACGTCGCCGGTTCGGACGAGCTTGACCCCGAAGTGCCACTCGTCGCCGTAGTCGAACAGGAACAGGAACTCCCTCCCGGTGGGCGCCTCGCGCACCCGCAGGCGGTCGGCGTTGCGCTTGCGCTTCTCCACGAGCAGCCCCGGCTCGGTCGTGCGTGCGTACTCGCTGGCACGGTCCCACGGCTTGCCGCTGAGGAAGAACGACCACAGGTGGTCGTCGTCGAACCCGAACGCAGGCGGGATGAGCCGGCCGAGATCCGCGAGGGTCTGGTCGGCGCGCAGCTCGACCTCGCGCCAGATCTTCCTCGCGTCGGGCGGGGCATAGAAGCCGCCCAGGACGCGGACGCGGAAGGTGCAGGTATGCGTGGCGGGCAGGGCCGCGTGGCGGCGGGACATAGCAAGACTCCAGATCCCTGTGAGCGGCCTACCCTATCGAACTTTGCAGGAGGCGTGCCGCCAGGCGCCGTGTCTGGCACGGGTGAACCATCCGGACCTGACTGATGGTCATTCCGCCGGGCATTCCACAGGGCAACACGCGCACGACTAGAGCGCACCGGCTGGACGGCCCACCCGACCTGACCTGCCACGACGGCACGCGCCAGCACCCAGCGGACGGTTGTCGGCTGGCTTGTAAACAGTAGGTTCCGCGTTCGAGTCCCGGTGCCAACTCCCGGCGGGCCTGCGCAGCTGCAAACCGGGGCAGACTGGCCCCACGGGGAGTGATGCGGCCGCGTTCTTGGCGGACCTGCAGTCCGCCGCCTTCGGCGGCGATCCCAAGCCTGCCCCGGGCACCACGCTGGGTAGCGCCGCACGCCGCCGGCGGCCCGACCCCCAAAGCCCTGCCGCTGGGTCAGGCGCCCCGTCAGGCGCCCCCGCCTCGGGGCGCGAAGCCCAGCACGTGCAGCGTCAGACTCCCCTTGTCGTTCCCGAACTCGACCAGGGTCCCCTCACCGCCCGCGTTGCGGTAGGTGCCGGTGCCGCCGGTCAGCGCCAGGGGCTTGGGGGCTGGGCCTGGGCTGGTGGCGAACTGGGCGGTGATGTCGCCGCCCGGCAGCCGGATCACCATGGTGCAGTCGTTCAGGAGCTCCGGGGCGGGTGAGACGATCACGCAGGAGCCCAGGTCGTCGCCGACCTGCTTGCCGCCGGTGAAGAGCTGGTCGTGAAAGACGATCTCGTCCCCCAGCGCAAACGGCGAGTTGGGTCACGGACGTTGTTAGTGGCGACCGGCGTGAACGGGCTGAACACCACGTTGAAGGTGAGCGTTTCGACGTGGGGGTGCTCGGTTGGGCCGCCTGCGACGCGGCGGCAACCGACACCACGCCAACCAGGCCCAGCGCCAGGGCCGCAGCTGCACCGGCCAGAGCGACTTTCCGCATGGCTCCCCCTCCCGGCTGCCGGGCCGTCCGTCTTCGCGGTCCGGCTGTTCCGTCCGGCAAGCCTCCGAGGAGGTTAGGCGCGTTTGCGCAGGTTGTCCATGCTGCTCGACGGTCCTAACCTCGGCCGGCGCCGCGGCGCCGACGCACGAGGCACGGTGATCGGCAGGCTCCGACACCGACGGCATCGTGATGGGCGCCGACTGTCCGAATGGGCCGGGCCTACGGACCTTGCCCGATTGACGGCACTAGCCGGATCCGCAATAGGGTCACCCGGTCCAGGAGCCAACGGTGCTCACGGAAAGGGGGGCGTCATGAAGCGCCTCGCAGTCCTGGTCTCCCTGCTCGCCCTGCTGGCGCTGGCGGCCCTAGCCTCGACCGCCACGCCAGCCGGCGCCTACGGCGGCGGCGCCAACCACGACATGTGGCAGGTCGGCCTGTCGTTCAACTGCAACAACCCCGACATCTGCGGCTCCGAGACCGGTGGCTTCTGGGGCTGGGCCGAGCTGGACCGGTCCGCCGACGGGACCCAGACCTGGGGCGACGCGCAGTTCGCCTTCTGCTTCCACACCGTCGCCGGCGGTGGGCCCAACCTGGCGGGTGGCGGGCACACCTCCCAGGAGATCACCAGCTGGACGATCGCGCCCGGCTCGGCCGGGCCACAGACCTTCTTCATCAGCGGCGAGGAGACCGACTCCTTCCGCGGAACCTCGGAGACCTTCGAGTTCACCAACTTCGACAGCGGGGTCTCGGCGGTCCCGGGCCACTACAGCACCACCGACGTCTTCGGTTTCTCGGCGCCGGGGGTGGCGATCCAGGTCCAGGTCGCCTTCCGGCCCGCCAAGTAGCCGCAGCGTTCAATACGGTCCCTCGGGCTGACTCGGCGCGGCCCGAGGGACCGTGCAACCCTGAACCCGTCTCGATGGGCGCCTACGACCAGAGCTCGTCGGTTGCGTGCTGGTCGTAGTGGTGCGCCCAGGCCTGAGTGATCCTGCCCCCACGCACGTGCAGCACCGTCTGAGGCTGTGCAGCCGGCGCCCCTCCCCAGCGGGCACAGCCTCACGGACCCGTCAGCCTGCCCCGCAGGCACCCTCGCGAAAGGCGGCGCCATGGCCCAGTCCCGCAGGCTGTACCGCAGCCGAACCAACCGCAAGCTTGCCGGCGTGTGCGGCGGCCTGGCCGGGTACTTCAACACCGACGCGACGCTGATCCGGATCTTGTTCGTGGTGCTCGCCCTGCTGGGAGGCCCTGGCCTGGTGATCTACCTGGTGATGTGGATCGTGGTCCCCGAGGAGCCGCAAGGCGCGGCATAGCAGCGGTCTGGACCTGTCGGTCAGGGCGCCGCGACGTCGAAGTCGACCACCAGCGCACGGTGGTCGCTCACCGGGGCGGCGACCACCCGGGCGCCGCCGGGCCGCAGCACCCCACCCGGGTCGTGGCGCAGCACGTGGTCAAGCTGCCGGTTGGGCCGCGAGTTGGGGATGGTGTCGCCGCGCCCCGCCCCCGGCCAGCCCCGCCGGGAGGCCACCAGCACCGCCATCCAGGGCAGGTTCAGGTCGCCCAGCAGCAGCCGCGGCGCCGGCCGGCCCGCCAGCACCCCCTGCAACTGCCGCAACTGGCGGACGTTGTGGCCCTGCTTGTTGGACAGGTGCGCCGCCGCCACCGTGACCGGGCGCCCACCCACCCGGATCGTGGCGATGACCGCGGTGCGCTGCTCACCCCCACCCGCGGGCGGGAAGCGCAGCTGCTCCACCGCCTCCAATGGCAACCGCGACACCAGCAGGGTGCCGTAGGCCGGCCCACCGGGATCAGGTCCGTCCAGCGGCCGGAAGTCATCACCGACCAGCGCCGGCGCGTAGGACCAGGCGCAGCCGGGGCCGAACGTCTCGGTGATGGCCTGGGGCTGGTCGGCCCGGTCGCTGCGGGCCAGCTGGCGGTCGACCTCCTGCACGGCCAGCAGGTCGGCGCCCAGCGCGCGGACCCCCACCCGGACAGCGGCCAGGTCAACCAGGGTGGTTCCTTCCCGGCGGCTGCCGGCGACGTTCCAGGTCGCCACGCGCAAACTGGTCATGGCCGCAGCATCGCAGAGCCCCGCCGACCTGGCCAGCACCGAGGGACCAGGCCGGTCATTCTCTTGGTCATTCCACGGGCCCTAACCAGACCGCACCTGTCCTGCCTGGCCGAACTCACCACCCGACCCGACCTGCGGCAACCACACTCACCAGGCCTCACCAAGCGGTCGGCACTGGCCTCCTAAGTAGCGGGTCACAGGTTCGAGTCCTGTCAGGGGCGGGCCCCAAACCCACAGGTCAGCGAGTATCTTCTCCTTGCCTTGCTTGCCTGGCTGTCATTCCCATGGTGCAGGCCCAGGTTGGCAGGTTATGGCCCAAGGTTGTCGTTCTTGCCGCTTGCGGCGCCCGGCGTGCCCGGCCACCGTGGGGTCTGGGATCGCTGGGCCTCCACCGCTGCCGGGTGGCGAGGAGGGATCAGCACCATGGCACCTATCGGGACGGTACCCGGGGTGGCCGCGGCGGGTCCGGCCGCACGCGCCGCGGGCCGGGGCCTGCGCGTCGATGTCGAGGTGCTGTTGGCCGGGGTGCTGCCGCGCGGCCTCGGCTCACCCCACCTCCCAGCATCCTCCCAGCATCCTCGGCCGGCCGCCGAGGTCCTCGATGCCGTCCAGGAGGGCCGGGGTCGGCGCGGGCGTCGCGCCGGGCCTTCTGAACGGCGTGGTCGGCCTGGCTGGCCGA
>DASQWY010000604.1:0-9170 GCA_035640005.1 Actinomycetes bacterium | reverse complement strand
GCCAACTGGCCGCTGTACATCGACGTCGACAAGGTCGGCGGCAAGACCGTCCACCCGTCGCTGGAGGCGTTCAGCAAGCAGACCGGCATCAAGGTGAACTACAAGGAGGTCATCCAGGACAACGACTCCTTCCTGGGCAAGATCACCCCATCCCTCAAGGCCGGCCAGGACACCGGCTACGACCTGATGGTGATCACCAACGGCGGGCCGCTCGAGAAGCTGATCCGCCAGGGGTTCCTGGTGGAGCTCGACCACTCCAAGCTGCCGACCTTCGAGAAGAACGCCGGCGCCGGCTACAAGAACCCGGCCTTCGACCCGGGCAACAAGTACACCGTGGCCTGGCAGGCCGGGCTCACCGGGCTGGCCTACAACCCGAAGCTGACCAAGCGCGAGATCACCAGCTTCGACGACCTGTTCGACCCGAAGTTCAAGGGCAAGATCACCATGTTCGGCGACTCCCTGGACTTCCCGAACTTCGTGATGCTCGGCCTGGGGATCGACCCTGAGAAGTCCACGCAGGACGACTGGCACAAGGCCGCGGAGAAGATGAAGCAGCTCAAGCCGCAGCTGCGCAGCTTCGTCGACAACTCCGGCGAGGCCGAGGGGCTCAGCTCCGGCAACGTCTGGATCTCCATGGCCTACTCGGGCGACATCTACCAGCTCAACGTCTCCGGCTCGCCCGACATCAAGTTCGTCGTCCCCACCGAGGGCGCCCTGCTGTGGCAGGACAACATGTGCATCCCCAAGAACGCCAAGCACCCGGTGGACGCGATCACCTACATGAACTACGTCTACTCCCCGGACGTGGCCGCGACGCTGGCGGAGAACATCGACTACATCACCCCGGTCCCCACCGCGAAGCAGGTGCTCCAGACCAAGGCGGCGAGCGCGTCCGGCGAGGACAAGAAGGCCCTCGAGGACCTCGTCAACAGCCCGCTGGTGTTCCCGACCGACCAGTACCTCGCCAAGACCAAGCGGTACCGGGTGCTCAGCCCCGACGAGGAGCGGGCCTGGAACCGCATCTTCCAGCCGATCATCCAGGCGTAGGGCGATGAGCGCGCGCGGCGGGCGGGCCAGGCTCACCCCGTACCTGCTGGGGCTGCCGGGCGGTCTGTGGCTCGCGATCTTCTTCGTGATCCCGATCCTGGTGATGCTGTCGCTGTCGCTACAGTCGGGCAACGTGGAGGAGGGATTCCGGCTCACCTGGCACTGGGCCAACTACTCCGACTCCTGGAAGAACTTCCACACCCAGTTCGTCCGCTCGATCGTGTTCGGCCTGATCGTGACGGTGATCTCGCTGGTGCTCGCCTACCCGATGGCCTACTGGATCGCGTTCTACGGCGGCAGGCGCAAGTCGACCTACCTGTTCCTGATCCTGCTGCCGTTCTTCGTCTCGTTCGTGATCCGCACCGCCTCGTGGAAGTTCATCCTGGCCGACGAGGGGATCGTGTTCGGGCCGCTCAAGGACGCCGGCCTGCTGCCGCGGGACTTCCACATCCTGGCGACCTCGACCGCGGTGATCGGCGGGCTCACCTACAACTACCTGCCGTTCATGGTGCTGCCGCTGTACGTCTCGCTGGAGCGGATCGACCCCAGCCTGGTCGAGGCCGCCCACGACCTGTACGCCAGCCGCGCGCAGGCGTTCCGGCGGGTGGTCTTCCCGCTGTCGCTGCCGGGCGTGTTCGCCGGGGTGCTGATCACCTTCGTGCCGGTCACCTCCGACTTCGTCAACAACGGCATCCTCGGCGGCACGCAGACGACCATGATCGGCAACGTCATCCAGACCCAGTACCTGACCTTCAACGAGTACCCGCTGGCCTCGGCGATGTCGTTCATGCTGATGGCCGCGCTGCTGATCGGCATCTTCGGCTACGCCCGCACGCTCGGCACCGAGCAGGTCCTGGAGGTGAGCCAGCTGTGACCACCCTGGCCACCCGCGAGGCGCCGCCCGAGGCCGCCCCCGCGCCGCCGTCCGGCGGGCGCCGCCGCTGGACCCGGCTGCTGCTGCCGACCTACACCTGGCTGATGATCGTCTACTTCAGCCTGCCGATCCTGGTGATGATCGTCTTCGGCTTCAACAACACCAAGGGCAAGCTGAACCTGCGCTGGCAGGGCTTCACCCTCACCTGGTACCGGAACCTGTTCGGCATCCCCGACCTGACCACCGCGCTGCGCAACTCGCTCACCATCGCGGTGCTGTCCACGCTCATCGCGACGGTGCTCGGGACCATGGTCGGCATCGCCCTCGGCCGCTACCGCTTCCGCGGCAAGGGCGCCTACGACCTGGTGATCTTCGCCTCCATCTCAGCGCCCGAGCTGGTGCTCGGCACCTCGCTGCTGTCGCTGTTCATCACCCTGCAGGTGGCCCGCGGCTACCTGACGATCCTGATCGCCCACGTGATGTTCAGCCTCTCCTTCGTGGCAGTGACCGTGCGGGCCCGGGTGATCGGGCTCGACCCGGCCTTGGAGGAGGCCGCCCAGGACCTCGGGGCGGACCCCTGGACGACCTTCCGGAAGGTCACCCTGCCGCTGCTGTTCCCGGGCATCCTGGCCGGCGCGTTGCTCGCCTTCGCGCTGTCGATCGACGACTACGTGATCACCAGCTTCAACAACGGCCAGACGATCACCTTCCCCCTGTGGGTGTACGGCGCCACGCGCATCGGCGTGCCGCCCCAGGTCAACGTGATGGGTACGCTGATCTTCCTGGGCGGCGTGCTGCTGGCCGTGAGCAACACCCTGCTCGCCCGCCGCCAGCGGAGCTGACGGCGACGGCACGATCCGACCAAGGAGTTCGCATGGCCCTGCGCAAGCTGCAGAACTTCATCGACGGCGAGTACCGGGACGCGGCCGACGGCCGCACCTCCACGCTGGTCGACCCCTCGACCGGGGAGGCGTTCGCCGAGGCGCCCCTGTCCGGCCAGGCCGACGTGGACGCCGCCATGCAGGCGGCCGTGCGCGGGTTCGAGACCTGGCGGGAGGCGACCCCCTCCGAGCGGAGCCGGGCGCTGCTGCGCATCGCCGACCGGCTGGAGGAGCGGGCCGAGGAGCTGGTCCGCCTCGAGTGCGAGAACACCGGCAAGCCGTTCCAGCTCACCATGGACGAGGAGGTGCCGCCCGCCCTCGACCAGATCCGCTTCTTCGCCGGTGCCGCCCGCATGCTGCACGGGCTGTCGACCGGCGAGTACATGGCCGGGCACACCTCGATGATCCGGCGCGAGCCGGTCGGCGTCTGCGCCCAGGTCACCCCCTGGAACTACCCGTTCATGATGGCGGTGTGGAAGTGGGCGCCGGCGATCGCCGCCGGCAACGCGGTGGTGCTCAAGCCGAGCGACACCACCCCGGTCACCACCGTGTGGATGGCCGAGCTGATGAGCGAGTTCCTCCCGCCCGGCGTGATCAACGCGCTCTGCGGCGACCGCGACACCGGCGCCACCCTGGTCGGCCACCGGACGCCGGCGATGGTCAGCATCACCGGCAGCGTCCGCGCCGGCCGCGAGGTGGCCAGGGCGGCCGCCGACGACCTCAAGCGGGTCCACCTGGAGCTGGGCGGCAAGGCCCCGGTGATCGTGTTCGACGACGCCGACGTCGCCGCCGCCGCCAAGGCGATCGCCGTCGCCGGCTACTTCAACGCCGGCCAGGACTGCACCGCGGCGACCCGGGTGCTGTCGGGCGGCCGGGTCCACGACGATTTCCTCGGCGCCCTGGTCGAGCAGGCCAAGCAGACCAGGACCGGCCCGCCCGACGACGAGGACGCCCTCTACGGGCCGCTCAACAACGCCAACCAGCTCGCCAGGGTGGAGGGCTTCCTGGAGCGCGCGCCCGACCACGCCGAGGTGGCCACCGGCGGCCACCGGCTCGGGCGCGGCGGCTTCTTCTACGAGCCGACGGTGGTCAGCGGGCTCGAGCAGCGCGACGAGATGATCCAGCAGGAGGTCTTCGGCCCGGTCATCACCGTGCAGCGCTTCGACGACGAGGAGAAGGCGCTGGCCTGGGCCAACGACGTCGAGTACGGGCTGGCCTCCAGCGTGTGGACCAAGGACCACGGCCGCGCCATGCGCATGGCCAAGGGGCTCGACTTCGGCTGCGTGTGGATCAACACCCACATCCCCCTGGTCGCCGAGATGCCGCACGGCGGCTTCAAGCACTCCGGCTACGGCAAGGACCTGTCGCTGTACGGGTTCGAGGACTACACCCGGGTCAAGCACGTGATGTCGAACATCGAGGGCTAGAGCGCTGTGCCGACCTGGCCTTTGCCGAGGTCGCGGCGGAGCGTAGACCGCCAGATCATGCTCTATCCGAGCTGACCTCGGCCTTCAAACCCGGCGACCTGCCGTGCGCGTCCGCGCGGCCGACGATGGGCGTGTTGTACCGCCACGGCCTCGCCGAGATCGTGGTGGACGAGTTGGGGGAAGCGTGCTGGACCACTTGCCAACCGCCGCCCGTGGATTTAGCCTATGCGCAGACAGTCTACGCGACCACTAGGAGGTCAGTATGTGGGCGCACGAGCACACGGCTGAGACGGCGGCCAGCCCCAAGGAGGTCTGGCAGGTCCTGCGCGACCTCGACCGGTGGGGGGCATGGGACACCTCGCTGGAGTGGGTCCGGCTCAAGGGCCCCTTCCAGGTCGGCTCCCAGGTCGTCATGAAGCCAAACGGCCAGGACCCGATCACCTCGGTGATCGTCGAGGCGAGCGAGAACCGGGTCTACGCCGACCAGACCGACATGGGCGAGGTCACGCTGCGGTTCAGTCACACGCTGGAGCCGCTGGAGGGCGGCACCCGGGTCACCCACCGGCTGGAGATCACCGGCCCGGCCGCCGACCAGGTCGGCCCCGAGCTCGGGCCGGCGATCACCGAGGACTTCCCGGAGGCGATGGACGCGCTGCTGGCCCGCGCGGCGTCGTGACCGTGACCCGCTACCCCGAGGGCCCGGCGGGGAGCCCTGGGTTCCTGCTGTGGCACCTCACGCTGACATGGCAGCGCGCCGTCACCGCCGTGCTGGAACCCCTGGGCCTGACGCACGTGCAGTTCGTGTTGCTGGCCTGTGCCTGGTGGCTTGGCAGCCAGGGGCAGGTTCCCAACCAGCTGCAGTTGGCCCGCCAGGCCGGTACCGACGTCAAGATGACCTCGCAGGTGGTGCGTCGCCTGGAGGCCAAGGGCCTGCTGGAACGCGAGGTCGACCCCGCTGACACCCGCGCCAGACGACTGCGCCTGACCGCCGAGGGAACCAGGCTGGCGCAGCGCGCGATCACCGTTGTCGAACAGGCCGACGGCCAGTTCTTCGGGACCGAGGCCGCCGAGGTCACCTCCCTGCTCCAGCGCATGATCGGCCACGACCTACAACGCCAGCGCGCTCCAGCTCAGACTGGCGGTGGCGCCTAGCGATGCCCAACCGGCCACGATCGCGTCATCGGGCATCCACGACGCCGACGTCGCCAGATGCTCGCCGACGACCGAACGGCGCCAAGGAACGCTGACTCAGCAGCGTCGAGATCCACGCACCCCACCCTTGGCTGGGGTCCTGAGTGGTCGGGTGGGGGGAACCGGTCACGGGCCTGACTGGCCGCCGCCGGTCTCAGTCTGCTGCGCCGCCCGCCGCCGGCCGACCGGGTCGTCGTCGCCTCGCTCCGGCAGCTTGACCAGCGGCATGGTCGTGACCCCTGCGCCGCCGAACAGCTCGGCGGTTCGCACCTTGACCGACTCGGTCTGGGTGCCGGCCGCGAACGCCACGGTCTGGTGCCCCATCACCTCGGGGTCGACATACAGCTGGCCGCCGAGCAGTTCCTCCAGCGGCGGCAGCGCCCCAAGGTCGTAGGCGGGGAAGTCGCGGCGAAGCTCCTCCTCGGTGGCCAGGCGGGCGTGGTTGTCGCCCACCGCCTCGCGGACCAGGTGCAGGTCCAGCCGGCGGGCGGCGGGGATGACCATGAGCGCGTAGCCGGGCCCCGTGCGCACCGCCAGCGTCTTGAGCACCTCGCCGGCGTCGATGCCGAGCGCTCGGGCCTCGTCGATGGAGGTGTAGGTCTGGCGGTGAGAGACCACCTCGAAGGCGCAACCCCGCCGCTCCAGGTGCTCGGTGACGACCGACATCGCTGCCACCTCCCAAGCCGAGCGACCGGCGGCGGCCAGGCGGTCGCCATTGCTCCAGGCCACGCGGCTGTCCCGGCTACCGTACACGGCACCGACGGCGCTGCCGAGTGCAGAGCTGACGGATCGCCGCGCCGTAACGGCGACGCCCACCAAGCGTTTTCAGAAATGGCAGCTTCCCGTCCATCCCTGTCGAGCAGGGCGGTCGCGGCGATTGGAGGGTTCCGTGGTGGTGCGTACCCGTCTGCTGATGGTGGTAGGTGCGGCGCTGTTGGTTGTCGGTCTTGCCGGCCCGGCCGCGGCCGACGACTCCAAGCAGCCGTTCGTCACCCAGAAGTCCCCGCCCAACAGCCCCTCGGTCGAGGAGTGCACCGCCACCGGCGACCCGACCGCGGACCTGCGGCTGGACTGCGACGACCCGTTCCCCAACAACGAGCCCAACGTCGTGGTCGACCCGGCCGACCCGCTGCACATGGTGGCCAGCTCCAACGACTACGGCTCCTGCTGCGACCAGTACTACACGACCTTCGACGGCGGGCGGACCTGGCGGACCGGCAACATGTCCAGGCGCGGGCCCAAGGTCATCGGCAGCGACCCGATCACCGTGTTCGACCCCAGGCACGGCACCGTCATCCACCTGTCGCTCAACTTCAAGTCCTCGGCCTCGCTTCCGGTGACCAACGGGGACGTGGTCGCGTCGGTCTCGCACGACGGTGGCCTGAATTGGGAGGTGCCGGTGGTCATCGGCCAGGGTGTCGGGGCGCACCTGTTCAACGACAAGGAGGACGCGGTCGTCGACACCGACCCGACCTCCCCGTTCTACGGACGGACCTACGTCACCTGGACCGGCTTCGTCGGCGACGTCAAGCGGACCCTGGCCTCGCCGATCGTGGTCGCCTGGAGCGACGACGGCGGCCTGACCTGGTCGGCGCCCAAGGTCATCTCCGGCAGCAACCCCCAGTACTGCACCTTCCAGACCTCCGGCCCGGCCGGGGCGTGCGACGAGGACCAGTTCTCCGCGCCGCGGGTCGGTCCCGGCGGCGTGCTCCACGTGGCCTTCCAGAACAGCCAGCATGAGGCGGCCTGGGAGCCGGGCGAGCAGTTCGAGGACCAGTACCTGGTGGTGACCTCTCGCGACGGCGGTGCCACCTTCTCCGATCCGGTGCACGTGGTCGACCAGGAGGACGGCAGCCGCGACTTCCCGCTCAACGTGAACGGCCGGCAGACGCTGACCGGCCTGCAGGTCCGCGTCCCCACCGGCGGCACGATGGCCGCTGACCCCCGGACGGGACGGCTGTACCTCACCTTCACCGACAACCGGGCCGGCACCCACGACGTCGCCGCGCCGGTCACCAACGCCAAGGCCTTCCTCGTCACGTCGGCCGACGGGGTGACGTGGTCGGCGCCGGTGGCGGTCGACACCTCCAACACCGAGTCGTGGTTCCCGTGGGTGGACGTGGCACCGGACGGGACCGTCGGGGTCATCTACAACGACCGCCGGCCCGGCAACACCTACGTCGCGGAGTTGGCCGAGGGTGCCCCTGGAGCGTTCGCGACCCAGGTGGTGAGTCAGGCGCTGTCCCACCCGGACCAGTCCCTGTTCTTTGGGGCCGGGGTCGCCGGCTGCGAGGACTGCGCCACCTTCCACGGTGACTACCTGGGGCTGGACTACGGCTCCGACGGGGTGGCGAACGTCGCCTGGACCGACATGCGGGACCTCGATCCGGAGACCGGGTTGTACCGGCAGTTCATCTACTTCGCCCGCAGGTAGCCAGTACCCGGAACCCCAGCACCAGCGCCTGCCAGCCGCCCATGGTGGCGGTCCTGCCGTCTCGGGCGACCCGGCGTCGAGGATTTGCCTCTTGAGAGGTTCACGGTAGATGCTACGGTCGTCCGGCCGTCGACGACCCCCACACGGCCGACCCCCGACCCGCGGCGCTGTCTCGGAAGGAGATGGCAATGGCTCGTCGCATCCTGCTGCTGGCCGTGCTGGCCGCCCTGATCGCGCCGGTCAGCTCGCCGTCGACGGTCGCGGGCGCGCTCTCGCACCGGCACCACCGCGGCCGGCAGACCGGCGCCAGGCTGGGCAGGATGGGCTCGTTCGCCGTCAAGTGCCGGTACGTGGGCTCGGCCCCGGTGGATCCGATCGTCGCGCCGGGCGTGCGGCCGAGCGGCCACCGCCACGACTTCTTCGGCAACCGGACGGTCAGCCAGTTCAGCACCGTCAGCAGCATGCTGGCGGCCTTCCCCGACGACGCCGGCTGCAGCGACCCCAAGGACACCGCTGGCTACTGGCTCCCGAGCCTGTACGTGGACGGGCGGCAGCGGCTGCCGCTGGCGACCGCCAGCCCCTTCACCGTCTACTACACGGGCGTGCACCTGCGGAACACGCCGGCGGACGCCATCCACCCCCCGCCGCGCGACCTGCGGCTGGTCGCCGGGCACGCCGACGCCCGTTCGGGCCCGTTCTGGCACACCGAGCTCTACTGGGGCTGCGGTCACGGCTCGCCGCTCGGCGGCGTCACCGACCACGTCCCCGACTGCGCGGGCCTGCCGCGTCCCCAGCACCTCGAGCTGCACGTCCAGTTCCCGGAGTGCCTCGCGGTCAACCAGCGCGGCGATCCCGTCACCGACTCCCCCGACCACCGGCGGCACGCCGCCTACGCCGTCGACGGGGCCTGCCCGGCCGACCACCCCTACGCGATCGCCCAGGTGGTCGAGCGCGTGCGCTGGGACGTCCCGCCCCACCTCGACCGGCACCGGGTCACCCTCTCGTCCGGCGAGTGGTGGACCATGCACGGGGACTACTGGCAGACCTGGGACGACCAGGAGCTGCGCGCCCGCTTCCGGCGCTGCTTCACGCCGCCCAGGCACTGCGGCACCCAGCACGGGACCCTGAGCTGAGCGGCTACGGCTCGCGGAACACCGGCGTCAGCCACACCCGCTGGGCCAGGTAGCCCTTGACCTTGGCGACGTACTGGTCGGCGGCGGCGGTGTGCCAGCGGCCCGCGAACCAGCGGCCCATGCAGCCCAAGGCGTCGCCCGGCCCGTACCGGCGGCCGCGCTCGACATCGTTCAGCCAGCTCT
>DASQWY010000603.1:0-2328 GCA_035640005.1 Actinomycetes bacterium | reverse complement strand
GACCGCCTCTCCGATACGCCGGGCGAGCCGGCCCGGCTGCTGGTCAGCGTGCCGGCGGCCGCGACCACCGCCGGGCTGGACCCCCGCCTGCTCCTGGTCCTGCTCCTGCTGCTGCTGGGCGTGGCGCTGGTGGCCACCGTGCTCGGCGCGGTGGCGGCCCGCCTGGTCAGCCGGCCGCTCGGCGAGCTGGCCGAGCAGGCCAGGGCGATCACCAGGGGCGACTTCGCCCGCCAGCCGCCCGCGGTGCGGTCGGGCGGCGAGGTCGGCGAGCTGGCCAGGGCGTTCGACAGCATGCGGGTGGAGCTCGGCCAGTACCTGGCCGCCCTGCGGGCCAGCCGCGACGAGCTGGCCCGCTCGATGAGCCGGCTCGGCGACACGCTCACCTCCACCCATGACCTGCCCAAGCTGCTCGCCGTGATCCTGGAGGCGGCCGTGCAAGCCCGCCGCGCCCGGGCCGGCAGCCTGCTGCTGCTCGGCCAGGACCGGACCGTGCTGCACCGCCAGGCCGTCTGCGGCCTGGCCGAGGACGAGGTCGACGAGCACATCCCGGTCGGGCTGGGGGTCGCCGGGTCGGTCGCCGCCACCGGGCGGCCGGTGGTGCTGGCCAGCCTCGCCGACGGCGGCGGGCGCGCCGCCGAGCCGCCGGCCGCCACCCAGGTGAGCGTGCCCCTGCTGATCCAGGGGCGCATCCTCGGCGTGCTGAGCCTCTACGACCACGAGGGCGGCACCCCGTTCACCCTCGAGGACGCCGCCGCGCTCACCGCCTTCGCCGTGCAGGCGGCCGTCGCCATCGAGAACGTGGAGCTGCACGCCGAGGCCGAGCGGCTGTCGGTGACCGACCCGCTGACCGGGACCTGGAACTACCGCTACTTCGAGCGCCGCTTCGAGCAGGAGATCGAGCGCTCCCGCCGCTTCGGCCGCGTGCTCGCCCTGCTGATGATCGACCTCGACCACTTCAAGGCGATCAACGACCGCCACGGGCACCAGCGCGGCGACGACGTGCTGATGGAGTTCGCCGGCCGCGTCACCGCCAGCGTCCGCGACATCGACACCTTCGCCCGCCACGGCGGCGAGGAGTTCGTGCTGATCCTGCCGGAGACCAGCCTGGAGGGCGGGCTGGCCGTGGCCGAGAAGCTGCGCCGGCTGACCCGCGGCGCCCCCTTCGCCGCCCGACAGGACGACCCGGGGCTGGCGCTGACGATCTCCATCGGGGTGGCCAGCTTCCCGCAGCACGCCACCGCCCCGCAGGAGCTGCTGCGGGCTGCCGACGACGCCCTCTACGAGGCGAAGATGCAGGGCCGCGACCGGGTGGTGGCGGCCGGCCCGCGGCTGCTGCTGCGCGCCAGCCGGCCCGGGCCGGTCAGCGGCCGGGCCGCGCGGGTCGAGTAAGATCGTCGCTCTGTCTCGTTACGGCGTCCGGGGGTTGCCAGGTGAAGGTACGCAAGGCCGTCATTCCTGCCGCCGGTCTCGGAACCCGCTTCCTGCCCGCGACCAAGGCGCAACCGAAGGAGATGCTGCCGGTCGTCGACAAGCCGGCCATCCAGTACGTGGTCGAGGAGGCGGTGCGGGCCGGGCTGGACGACATCCTGATCGTCACCGGCCGGGGCAAGCAGGCGATCGAGGACCACTTCGACCGCTCGGCGGAGCTGGAGGGCCTGCTCCACAGCAAGGGCGACGACGACAAGCTCGAGCTGGTCAGGGCCATCTCGGACATGGCGGAGGTCCACTACATCCGCCAGAAGGAGCCGCTCGGTCTGGGCCACGCGGTCGGCGTGGCCGAGCGCCACGTCGGCGACGCGCCGTTCGCCGTGCTGCTCGGCGACGACCTGATCGACGAGAGCGAGAAGCTGCTGGACCAGCTCATCGACGCCTACGAGCGGCACGGGACGAGCGTGGTCGCGGCCATGGAGGTCGAGCGCTCGCAGATCAAGTCCTACGGGGCGGTCGCCACCGCCGAGGAGGTCGAGCCCGGCCTGTTCCGGGTCGCCGACCTGGTCGAGAAGCCGGACCCGGAGGAGGCGCCCTCCACCCTGGCGGTGATCGGCCGCTACGTCCTGGACCCGGCGATCTTCGAGGTGCTGCGCAAGACCGGTCCCGGGCGCGGCGACGAGATCCAGCTCAGCGACGCCCTCAAGGGCCTGGCCCAGCCGGGCGGTCCGGGCGTGCTGGCGCTGGCCTTCAGCGGCGTCCGCTACGACGTCGGCGACAAGAACGACTACCTGCGCGCCACCATCGAGCTGGCCGCCCGCCGCGACGACATCGGCTCCCGGTTCATCGCCTACCTGCGGCGCTTCCTCGCCGAGCACGACGGCGCGGCGGGCTCCGCCC
>DASQWY010000602.1:0-2219 GCA_035640005.1 Actinomycetes bacterium | reverse complement strand
GCCGGCCACCCCGCCGCTGCCGGGAGCCAGCTACGGCTCCTTCGGCGCGGCCTGCCACTACCGGGACGGGACCTTCGTGTTCGCCGCCTCGCAGGCGCTGTGCGCCAAGCGCAGCCCCCAGACCGGCGCGGCGTTCAACTTCTGGCACCCGGAGCTGGTGACCCTGCACGTGTGGCTGTGGTACCCCAACCCGGCCGGGCTGTACAGCGGCACCAACCCCTACGTCCGCCCGTTCAACCACGGGTAGCCCGCCGTCCACCAACGCCCGGGAGCCGGGGTGCCCGCCCGGCTCTCGGGCTCCGCTCGTGCTCGTACGGTGCCGGGACGGTCGGGTTCGCTACGCCTGCGTCCGCGACTGGGGCAGCTTGGCCGAGCCCCGCTTGGCGGCCGGCGCGGACGGCGGCGGCACGACCGGCCCGATGTCCCCGTCCGGCGCCTCATCCAGGTCGACGACCACCGGGGCGTGGTCGCTCGGCCCGCTGCCCTTGCGCGCCTGCCGGTCCACCCAGGCCGCCCGCACCCGGCCGGCCACGGAGGCGGAGGCCAGCACCAAGTCGATCCGCATCCCGAGGTCCCTGTGGAACATGCCGGCCCGGTAGTCCCAGTAGGTGAACACGCGCTCGGCCGGCCAGTGGTCCCGCACGACGTCGTGAAGGCCAAGCGCCTGCAGCTCCGCCAGGGCCGCCCGCTCCGGCTCGGTGACGTGCGTCTGGCCGACGTAGGCGTCAGGGTCGAAGACGTCCTCGTCGGTGGGCGCGATGTTCATGTCCCCGCAGACGACCGTGGCGTCGGGGCCGGCGGCGACCAGGTCGCGCAGGGCGGCCAGCCAGGCCAGCTTGTAGCGGTAATGGTCGGAGCCCGGCGCCCGCCCGTTCGGCACGTACACCGAGTACACCCGGATGCCGTCGCAGGTCGCCGACACCGCGCGCGCCTCCGGGCGCGGGAAGCCGGGCGCGCCGGCGGCGCCGGGCACGACGTCCTCCAGCCCCACCCTGGAGAGGATCCCCACGCCGTTCCACTGGCCCTCGCCATGATGAGCGACCGCATAGCCACGGCGCCCGAGCTCCTCGCCGAGCAGCGCGGCGAACGCGGCGTCGGCGAGCTTGGTCTCCTGCAGGCAGACCACGTCGGGCTGGCGTTGGTCCAACCACGGCAGCAGCCGAGGCACGCGTTGCTTGACCGAGTTCACGTTCCAGGTCGCGATCCGCACCCGGCCACAGTAGCCGCAGCGGAATGAATCTGCCGATACCGGACCGTGGGCTGTGGCGCGACCGGCCCCCCACCGACGCCGACCTTGACCGCGCAACTCTAGCTATATAGAGTTCTGGTCGTGGCCTCCTACCGGCGCCCCTCGGCGCAGACGACCGCGGTCGTGCTGGCCCTGGCCCGGCAGCCCAGCGCCTGGCACTACGGCTACCAGCTGTGCCAGCAGCTCGGCCTCAAGGCCGGCTCGGTGTACCCGATCCTGATGCGGCTGGCCGACCGCGGGCTGCTGGAGACCACCTGGGAACGCGACGC
Organism: Actinomycetes bacterium; assembly: GCA_035640005.1. Lineage (GTDB taxonomy): Bacteria > Actinomycetota > CALGFH01 > CALGFH01 > CALGFH01 > DASQWY01. Next base: position 701 of record DASQWY010000602.1, on the reverse strand, counting down.
GCCGGCCGGTCGCCCACCACGCCACCTCTACCGGCTGACCGGTCCAGGCCGGGTGCTGGCGGGCACGCTGGCGCCCGAGCCGCCGGTGCGGCCGGCTCCCGCCCGGCCTGCCGGCGGGGTCGGGCGGCGACCCGGGCTGGAGGGCACGTGAACCGCACCAAGCGCATCGGGCGTGCCGGCGGGCTGGCCGCCTCCGCGGCCGCGGCCACGCCCTTCGCCTACCTCTGGGTCCTCACGATGCGCAACGCCGACGACCCGCTGACCGCCCGTGCCCGGCTCGACATGGCGATCTGGATGGCGGTCTTCGGCACGCCGTGGATGGTCGCGGCCTGGCTGCTGTGGCGCGCCTGGTGGCGGCAGGCCGGCGCCAGGCTGTCGGAGATGGACGGCCCGGCATGGCTGCTGGCGGCCGCGGCGGCGACGCTGCCCGCCGACCGGCGCGACTGGGGCGCGGCGATGGCGGCCGAGCTGGCCCAGGTGCAGGACCGCGCGGCGCGGTGGCGGTTCGCGGCCGGCTGCGCCCGCGCGGCGGTCCTCCCGCCCGGCGGCAACCGGGCGGCGGTGGGCGTCGCCGGGGCGCTCGCGGTCGCGGCCGTCGCCGCGGCCGCGCTGGCGACAGGCGCTGCCCTGCCGGCGGGGCGGGTGTTCGCGCTGGCCTTCGTCGGGCTGGTGGGTGGGCTGGCGACGCTGACGGTGGCACG
>DASQWY010000601.1:0-7895 GCA_035640005.1 Actinomycetes bacterium | reverse complement strand
CGCCTTCCGCTCGACCCCGCCGATCGAGCGGGCCAGGCAGGCGCTGGAGCGCGCGCGGGCCGAGGTGGCCTTCGCCGAGTTCCAGCTGAGCGGCAACGAGTCCACCACCAGGCTCGGGCCGGGGCGGCCGCTGGTGCTGGTCAACGGCAAGTTCTCGACCACCAGCCTGCCCGACCGGATCAGCGTGGAGCTGGTCCACGAGGGCACCCTGCTGGCCGCCGGGCGGGCCCCGACCGCCGCCGACGAGCTGGCCGCGGTCAAGGCGGAGCTGGAGGCCTGCCGGCTGCTGCCCGCCGACGCCAGCCCCAACCGCGGCTGCGCCGACGCCGCCGGCCTGCTGTCGGGCGACGACGCCAGCGCGCTGGCCGCCCTGCGCCAGGGGGGCTACCGGTGACGCTGGCGCTGGACTGGCCGGTCGAGCGGGCCGGCGTGGCGCTGCTGCGGGCCGGCGGCGGGGTCGAGCGGTCCTTCCAGGGCGGGATGGGCGGCGCGGACACGCTCCTGGTGGCCTCGGTGACCAAGCTGCTCACCACCATGGCGGCCCTGGTCGCCGTGCAGGACGGCCTGGTCGGCCTCGACCAGCCGGTGGCCGAGGCCGGCGAGGGGGTGACCGTGCGGCACCTGCTCGCCCACGCCTCCGGGCTGCCGATGGAGGCGACCGGCGCCCGGCGGCCGCCGGAGCGGCGCCGCGTCTACAGCAACGTCGGCTTCCGGACGCTCGGCGACCTGCTGGCCGCCGCGGCCGGCGAGCCCATCGAGCGCTTCCTGGACGGCGCCGTGCTCGGCCCCCTCGGCATGGCCGCCACCCGGCTGGAGCCCCGCACCTGGGACCGGCCAGACCCGGCCGCCGGGGCCAGGAGCAGCCTCGACGACCTGGTCCGGTTCGCCCGCTGCCTGCTGGACCGGGGCACCCCGCTGGTCGGCGAGGCGCTGTTCGCCGAGGCGACCAGCGTGCAGTTCCCCGGCCTGGCCGGCCTGGTCCCCGGGGTCGGCCGCTTCGACCCCTGCGACTGGGGGCTCGGCTTCGAGCTGCGCGACGCCAAGCGCCCGCACTGGATGGGGGAGCGGCGCTCGCCGGCCGCCTTCGGCCACTTCGGCGCGACCGGCTGCTTCCTGTGGGTCGACCCCGAGCCCGGGCTGGCGGTGGCCGCCGTCAGCGACCGCCCCTTCGACGACGGCCGCTGGGCGATGGCCACCTGGCCGGCCTGGTCGGACCGCCTCTGATAGCCTCCGGCCGATGCTGCGGATCGGGGTGGTGACCTTCCCGGGGTCGTGCGACGACCGCGACGCCCGGCACGCGGTCGCGCTGCTCGGCGGCGACCCGGTCGCCCTGTGGCACGGCGACGCCGACCTGAAGGGCGTCGACGCGCTGGTGGTCCCCGGCGGCTTCTCCTACGGCGACTACCTGCGCTGCGGCGCGATCGCGCGCTTCTCGCCGGTGATGGGCGCGGTGGCCGGCTTCGCGCGCGCCGGCGGGCCGGTGCTGGGGATCTGCAACGGCTTCCAGGTGCTGTGCGAGGCGGGGCTGCTGCCCGGGGCGCTGCTGCGCAACGCCGGCCTGCGCTTCGTCTGCCGCCAGGTCGAGGTGGAGGTGGCGCGCGCCGGCACCGCCTGGACGGCCGCCTGCCCGGCCGGGACGCGGCTGGCGATCCCGGTCAAGCACGGCGAGGGCCGCTACGTCCACCCCGACCCCGCCCGGCTGGCAACGGCCGGCCAGGTGGTGTTCACCTACGCGCCCGGCCACAACCCCAACGGGTCGCTGGCCGACATCGCCGGGGTCTGCAACCCGGACGGCAACGTGGTCGGCCTCATGCCCCACCCCGAGCACGCCGTCGACCCGCTGCTCGGCCCCACCGGCGGCCGCCCCATCCTCGAGTCGGGGCTGCACCCGGCCCATGTCTAGCGTGGCGGAGGCCCTGCACCGGCAGCTCGGGCTGACCGACGAGGAGCACGAGCGCATCCTGGCGGTGCTCGGGCGCGTCCCCACCCACGCCGAGCTGGCGATGTACTCGGTGATGTGGTCGGAGCACTGCTCCTACAAGTCGTCAAAGGTCCACCTGCGCGGGCTGCCGACCGACGGCCCGCGGGTGCTGCAGGGCCCCGGCGAGAACGCCGGCGTGGTCGACGTCGGCGACGGGCTCGCGGCCGTCTTCAAGATCGAGTCCCACAACCACCCGTCGTTCGTGGAGCCGTTCCAGGGGGCGGCCACCGGGGTCGGCGGGATCATCCGGGACATCCTGGCCATGGGCGCCCGCCCGCTGGCCAGCCTCGACTCGCTGCGCTTCGGCGACCTGGCCGACCCGCTGGCGCGCCGGCTGCTGGAGGGGGTGGTCGCCGGGATCGGCCACTACGGCAACTGCGTCGGCGTGGCCACCGTCGGCGGCGAGGTCGCCTTCGACCCCTGCTACGCCGGCAACCCGCTGGTCAACGCGCTCACCGTGGGGGTGGTCGCCGCCGGGCGGCTGCTGACCGGGCGGGCGGCGCGGCCGGGCGACCTGGCCGTGCTGATGGGGGCCAAGACCGGCCGGGACGGCATCGGCGGGGCGAGCGTGCTGGCCTCCGCCGCCTTCGAGGAGCAGGCCAGCGCCAAGCGGCCCAGCGTGCAGGTCGGCGACCCGTTCCAGGAGAAGCTGCTGATCGAGGCCTGCCTGGAGCTGGTCGAGGCCGGCCTGCTCCGCGGCCTGCAGGACCTGGGGGCGGCGGGGATCGCCTGCGCCACCAGCGAGGTGGCCGCCCGCTCGGGCATGGGCATGCGCGTCGACCTGGACGCCGTGCCGCTGCGCGAGCCGTCTATGGAGGCCTGGGAGGTGCTGGTCTCCGAGTCGCAGGAGCGGATGCTCGCCCTGGTCGACCCGGCCCGGCTGGGGGAGGTGCTGGCCGTCTGCGGCCGCTGGGGCGTGCTGGCCGGCGTGCTCGGCACCATGGTCGAAGGCGGGCAGCTCCACGTGGCGTTCCGCGGCGACCAGGTCGCCGACGTGCCCGCCCGCAGCCTGGCCGACGAGGGGCCGGTCTACCGGCGGCCGCTGCGCCCGCCCGCGCCGCCAGCGGCCGACGCGGCCGTGCCGCTCGACGCCGACCCGGCCGCCGCCGTCCTCGTCCTGGCCGCCGACCCCACCTGCGCCTCCAAGCGCTGGGTGTGGGAGCAGTACGACCGCTTCGTCGGGCACGGCACCGTGCAGGGGCCGGAGCGGGCCGCCGACGCCGCGGTGGTGCGGCTGCCCGGCAGCCGCCGGGCGCTCGCCCTGGCCACCGACGGCAACGGCCGCTTCGCCGCCCTCGACCCGGCCGCCGGCGCCGCCCTGGCCGTGGCCGAGGCGGCCCGCAACGTCGCCTGCGCCGGCGCCACCCCGGTCGCCGTGACCAACTGCCTGAACTTCGCCAGCCCGGAGCGGCCCGAGGTGATGGGCGCGTTCGCGGCGGCGGTCGAGGGGCTCGGGGCCGCCTGCCGCGCCCTCGGCCTGCCGGTCACCGGCGGCAACGTCAGCTTCTACAACGAGTCCGCCGGCCGGCCGGTTCACCCGACCCCGGTGGTCGGGGTCCTCGGCCTGCTCGAGGACGCCGCCGCCGCCGTGCCGGCCGGCTTCCCCCGCGCCGGGCTGGAGGTGTGGCTGCTCGGCGAGACCCGCGCGGAGCTGGGCGGCTCGGCCTGGCAGCGGATCGCCGGCCTCCCGCTGGAGGGGCGCCCGCCAGCCCTGGACCTGGGCGCCGAGGCCGCGCTGCAGCGGCTGCTGGTCGAGCTGGCCGGCCGACGCCTGCTGGCCAGCGCGCACGACCTGGCCGACGGCGGCCTGGCGGTCGCGCTGGTGGAGGCGACCCTGGCCGGCGGGGTCGGAGCCAGCGTCGAGCTGCCCGCCGGCCTGCCCCCGGTGGCGGCCCTGGCCAGCGAGACGCCCTCGCGGGTGCTGCTCGGCGCCGACCCGGCGGCCGCCGCCGAGCTGGCCGCCGCGGCCGCCGCCGCCGGCGTGCCCGCGACCCGCCTGGGCGGCACCGGCGGCGAACGCCTGGTCGTGCCCGGCCTGCTCGACCTGCCCCTCGAGCGCCTCCGCGCCGCCTACGAGGGCACCCTGCCCCGCGCCCTCGGCGACCACCCGTAGTCGGGCACCCGGACGACCCGCTGGGGCGGCCGGGCTCTTGGGGGGGTGTGGGGGGAGCGAGCTCCCCCCCACATGGACCGGGAACCGCGCCAAGATCCCTCAGGCGAATCTCATGTCGGTCTGCCACAGTTTTCTTGGCAATGCGGGGACGTGCGGTGACCAGTGCGACAACTGCGACAACCGGCGGCGCCCGGCGGGGCCGGGTGGCCCGTGCGGTGGGCGTGGCGGCCCTGGCCGCCACCGTGCTGGTCCCGGCCGGCGCGGCCGGCCAGGCCGGCCCGGCGCCGCGGACCTCCGGGACCGCGCTGGTCGGTCACGTGGACCCTCCCGGCGCCGTCCACGCCGACGTGTGGGCCTTCCGGGGCGTCGCCTACCTGGGGGACTACCGCTCGGGCGGCTGCCGGCCGCCGGCGGGGGTGTGGGCGATCGACGTCCGCGACCCGGCCCACCCGCGGCCGCTGGCCAGCTTCGCGGCCTTCCCGGGCAGCGACGGGCAGGACGTCTGGGTCGGCGCGGTGCGGACCGCCACCTTCCGCGGCGACCTGGCCGCCGTCGGCATCCAGCCCTGCGGCGGTGCCGGCTCCGGGTTCGCCGGGCTCGCCCTCTACGACGTGACCGACCCCGCCCACCCGCGGAGCCTCGCCCAGCTCCCCACCGGGGTCGCCAGCGGCGTCCACGAGCTGGGCGTGGTGCAGCGGCCCGACGGCCGCGTGCTCGCCCTGGAGGCGGTGCCCGGCTCCTTCCCCGAGTCCGGCGGCGCCCGCGGCGACCTGCGCATCGCCGATGTCACCGACCCGCGCCACCCCCGCGAGCTGGCCGACTGGGACGTCCGCCGCGACGGCCCGCCGGCGCAGCGGGCGCAGCTCGGGGCCAGGCGGGACGTCTTCTGCCACAGCGCCTGGCCGTTCGACCGCGGGCGCAAGCTGTTCGCCTCCTTCTGGGCCGCCGGCGAGCAGTTCCTCGACATCGCCGACCCGGCCAGGCCGCGGCTGGTCGGCCAGGCCGCCTACGCGCCCGCCGACCGCTTCCGCGCCGCCCACTCCGGCTGGTTCAGCGCGGACGAGCGCCTGTTCGTCCAGAACGACGAGACCCTGCAGCCGGTTGGGCAGGGCGGCGCCGCGACCTGGACGGTGCAGCGGCTCTACGACACCCGCCGGCTGCAGGCGCCGGTCCTGCTGGCCACCTTCGCCCCGGAGCAGGCGGTGCCGGGCCGAGACGGCCGCATCGCCCGCGACGGGATCTACTCGGTGCACAACGCGGTGGTGGAGGGCACCAGGGAGTACGTCTCCTGGTACTCGGCGGGCGTCCGCGTGGTCGACCTGAGCGACCCGCGGCGACCCCGCGAGACCGCCTGGTTCGTGCCGCCGGCCACGGCCGCCGACCAGGAGGCCGGCCCTGCCGGGCAGGGCCGCCAGCCGCTGGTCTGGGGCGTGTACCCCTACGAAGGGATCGTGCTGGCCAGCGACATGCGCAGCGGGCTGTGGCTGTTCCGCGTGCTGCCGGTCGCCGGGCCAGCCGCCACCACCGCCGCGCCCGGCGCTGCCGCGCGCGCCGGCCCGGCCGGCGGCGGGCGCACCCCGCTGCTGCTCGGGACGCTCACCGTCGCCGCCGTCGCCCTGCTGGCCGGCCTGGTGCTCGCCAGGCGCGGCCGGCGCGCGGGCTGAGCGGCCCGCCGACGCTACGAGGAAGGCGTTCCGGCGGAGACGCCGTGCGGCTTGTCGCTGGGCCGCAGCGTCGCCGAGGCGCGGGCCAGGGCGTGCTGGACCAGCTCGATGAGGGTGGCCTTGGCCGACTCCCGCACCCGCGCGTCGCACACCACCAGGGGGGTGTCCTGGCCGAGCACCAGCGCCTCGCGCACGTCCTCGACCGAGTGGGTCATGATCCCGTCGAAGCAGTTGATCGCCGCGATGAACGGCAGCTCCCGCTGCTCGAAGTAGTCGACCGCGGCGAAGCAGTCCTGCAGGCGGCGCGTGTCGATCAGCACCACCGCGCCGATGGCCCCGCGGCACAGGTCGTCCCACATGAACCAGAAGCGGTCCTGCCCGGGGGTGCCGAACAGGTACAGGATCAGGTCGGTGTCCAGGGTGATGCGGCCGAAGTCCATGGCCACCGTGGTGGTGGTCTTGCCCTCGACGCGGCTGGTGTCGTCCACCCCGAGGCTGGCGCTTGTCATGGCCGCCTCGGTGGTGAGGGGGATGATCTCGGAGACGGCGCCCACGAAGGTGGTCTTGCCGACCCCGAAGCCGCCGGCGATCACGATCTTCACCGGGGTGGGGGCGCGGGAGCCCTGCTGGGAGGCCGCTCTAGAGTGTCCGGAGTCCATAAAGCACCCTCTCGAGTAGTGCGAGGTCTGGGCGGTCGCCGACAGTGGCGGGCCGGTGAACGGTCACCAGCCCCTCCTCGGCCATGTCACCGACCAGCACACGGGCGACGCCGAGAGGCAGGTCCAGGCGGGCGGAGATCTCCGCGATGGACAGGACGTCCCGGCACAGCAGCGCGATCGACCGGCGCTCGAGGCTCAGCGTGAGCGTGGTCTCCCCCAGCGAGGTGGTCGACACCAGCGACTCCATCTCCAGGTCGTCGTGCGAGGGTCGGGTGCGGCCGCCCGTCATGGCGTAGGGCCGGACGAGTCGGCCCGGCTCGTGCCACTGATCCTGCCGGTCCTCGGTACTCATCCACGTGCCCCCTAGGCACCGTCATCGCGGCAGCGCCGCCTGCAGCTCGGCCCGGAGTGCAGGCGTGAGGACGTCGCCGGTGCGCGCCACCAGCAGCGCCATCTCGTAGCCGACCAGGCCGATGTCGCACGACGGCGAGGCGAGCACGGCCAGGCAGGAGCCGTCGCTGACGGACATCACGAACAGGAACCCCTTTTCCATCTCCACGATGGTTTGGTTGACGACGCCGGCGTCGAAGCAGCGCGCCGCCCCCTGGGTCAGGCTCGCCAGCCCGGAGGCGACCGCGGCGAGCTGGTCGGCTCTGGCCCGGTCCAGGCGCTCGGAGACGGCCATGAGCAGCCCGTCGGCCGACACCACGATCGCGTGGGCGACCCCCGGTACGCTCCTGGCGAAGTTCGTGACCAGCCAGTTGAGGTTCTGGGCTTCCCTACTCAGTTGCATCGTCGTCGCTCCTCGAGGAGGTAGGAACGTCGCCGGACCTGTTGTCGTCCCCGGCAGCCATCATGCGCCCACGCTCGAGCCCCGAGCGGTAGCTCGACAACATGCTCCTGACCTCCTCCGGGGACCGGGAGGCGGCGGAGGGGGCTGGAGCGCCGGCCGGCGCGGCCGGCCGCGCGGCGGCGGCCGCCTGGGCGGCGACCATCCCCGGGGCCAGGTTGGCCCGCGGGACCCGGCGGGGCAGGCCGGCCTTGGTCGTCTGGACCGAGCTGGCCCGGAGCGACGCGGGCGCCAGCGGCGGGGTGCCGGCCGGCCTGGAAGGCTGCTCGTCCGGGGCGCCGCGGTCCGGCGTGGCGGGCGGCGTGGGCGGCGGGCCGGGTGGGGCGCTGGGGGCCGCGCCCGTCCCGCGGGTCGGCGGCGGGGGCGGTGACGGCACCCGCGGCGCGGGTGGCGGCCCACCCACCGGCGGCGCACCCACCGGCGGCACGTCCGCCACCGGCCGCTTCGGCAGGTCCCCAGCCCGCGGTGGCCGCGCCGGCTGCTCGTCGCCCCGCGCGGGCCGCGCCGGCTGCTCGTCCGCCCGCGGTGGCCGCGCGGGCGCGGGCTGCTCGTCGGCCCGCGGTGGCCGCGCCGGCGGCTCGTCGGGTCGCCCTGGCCGGATCGGTGGCTCGTCGCCCCGCGCGGGCCG
>DASQWY010000600.1:0-5561 GCA_035640005.1 Actinomycetes bacterium | reverse complement strand
ACCCGGCCGTCGCGGACCAGCACCGCCCCGACCATCGGGTTGGGGCTGGTCGTGCCGCGACCGCGCTCGGCGAGGTCGAGCGCCCTGGCCATGAAGGCCTCGTCGGCACTGGGGTCTGCTGCTGCCACCACGGTCCTCCGGGATGCGCCGCCGGGGCGTGGTGGCGACGCGGCGCCCGTGGCGCACGCGCCCGGCGCGCCGCGGCCGCCGCCTCCTCCCATCCGGACTGTGACCGTCGGCCCCTGGGTTCCACAGGGTCAACCCCGGGCCTGCCGGCCCGGGGCTCGCGGGCTGTGACCGCCGGTGGGGAGTTCCGCCCCGCCCCGGAGACGTGCGTCCTACGACGGCCTCAAGGTACACCGCCGCGGGCCGCTACGGCAGGCTGGTGCGGCGGTCCATGGCGAAGCTGGAGCCGCGGTCCTTCTTGGCGACCGACTTCAGCTCGGTGGCGGTGGCGACCAGCTCGCGGTGGTCGCCGAAGGCGCGCTGGCCGCTGGAGGCGATGCCGAGGGAGACCGACACGATCGGGAAGCGCCGCGGCTGGCCCTGGCGGTCCTCCACGTCGATGGCGCCGGCGGCGGCGTCCTCCGGGTCGTACAGGCTCGGCACCCGCTCGTCGAAGTCGGCGATCACCTGCGCCGCGAACGCCTCCGCCTGCTCCGAGGGGACGATCGCCACGAAGTCGTCGCCGCCGATGTGGCCGACGAACCCCTCCGGCCCGGCCGCGTCCTGGGCGGCGCGCCGCAGCACCTGGGCGAACAGCGAGATCACCTCGTCGCCGCGGAGGAACCCGTAGCGGTCGTTGTAGGACTTGAAGTTGTCCAGGTCGGCGTAGGCGACCGCGACCGCCATGCCACGCTCCATGCGGTGCTGGATCTCCAGCTCGATGCGGTTGTTGCCGGGCAGGCCGGTCAGCGGCGACAGCGAGCGCATCTCGCTGGCGCGGCGCAGGGTGGTCTTGACCCGGGCGATCAGCTCCATGGGGTCGAACGGCTTGATGATGTAGTCGTCGGCGCCGGCGGTCAGGCCGAGCACCTTGTCGGCCGACAGCGACTTGGCGGTCAGCATGATCACCGGGATGTGGGCGGTGCGACCGTCCGCGCGCAGCCGGGTGCAGACCTGGTAGCCGTCCATGCGCGGCATCATCACGTCCAGCAGGATCAGGTTGGGCTGCAGGTCGAGCGCCTTGGTGAGGGCGTCCTCGCCGTCGTGGGCGGTGAGCACCTCGAACCCTTCCAGGCGCAGGTTCACCTCGACGAAGCGGACGATGTCGCGGTCGTCGTCGGCGATCAGGACCATCTCGTCCACGGCGCTCACCCCTCCTCGATGAGCGCGCGGAACGCCTTGGCGGCGGCGGTCGGGTCCTCGGCGTGGAAGATCGCCGTGCCGACCACGAACACGTCGGCGCCGGCGGCGCGGCAGCCGGGCAGGGTGGCCGCGTTCACGCCGCCGTCGACCTCCACGGCGACCTCGCGGCCGCTGGCGGCGACCGCCCGGCGGGCGGCGGTCACCTTCGGCAGCGCCGCGGCCTGGAACGCCTGGCCGCCGAAGCCGGGCTCGACGGTCATCGGCAGCAGCAGGTCGAGCCGGTCCAGGTGCTCCAGCGCCGGCTCCACCGGGGTGCCGGGCCGCAGCGCCAGCCCGGTGCGCATGCCGCGGTCGGCGACCGCCCGCAGCGCGGCGGCCGGGTCCCGCAGCGCCTCCAGGTGCATGGTGACCCCGTCGGCGCCGGCGGCGGCCAGGTCGTCCAGCAGCGCCAGCGGGTCGGCCACCATCAGGTGGCAGTCCAGGTAGCGCTCGGTGTAGGGGCGCAGCGCGGCGACCACCGGCGGGCCGAAGGTGAGGTTGGGGACGAAGTGGCCGTCCATCAGGTCCAGGTGGATCCAGTCGGCGGCCTCCTCGACCAGGCGGACCTGGTCGGCCAGCCGGGCGAGGTCGGCGTTGAGCACGGAGGGGGCTAGTCGGAAGACCACGGCACTCCTTGTGGCCGGATGCGCGTCACAGTGATGGTATCGGCCGGTCCGGGGCGGACGTGAACGCCCGGGGCGGCGCGATTACCGTACCTTCAACAGCTTCGCCAGGTACATGCCGTCGGCCCCCTCCCGCTGCGGCCACAGCTGGCGGCGGGCGGCCGGCCCGGCCGGGCCGGCCAGCGGCGCCTCCGCCAGGTCGGGGCGGCGGGTCAGCAGCTGGTCGACCACCACGTCGGTCTCGGCGCGGGTCCAGGTGCAGACCGAGTAGAGCAGCGCCCCGCCGGGGCGGAGCAGGTCGGTGGCCGCCAGCAGCAGGTCGAGCTGCAGCGCGGCCAGCCCCGGCAGCTCCTCCGGCCGGTGCCGCCAGCGCGCCTCCGGCCGCCGCCGCAGGCTGCCGAGGTTGGAGCAGGGCGCGTCGACCAGCACCCCGTCGGCGGCGCCGGGCCGGGCCGGCGGGCGGCGGCCGTCGCCGACCACCGTCAGCAGCCGGCCGCCGGCCCCGAGCCGCGCGGCCGTCTCCCGCACCAGGCGCGCCCGGCCGGGCCGCAGCTCGACGGCGAGCACCCGCGCGCCCAGGGTGGCCAGGTGGCCGGCCTTGCCGCCGGGCCCGGCGGCCAGCTCGACGGCGAGGTCGCCGGCGGCCAGGCCGAGGGCGGGGGCCGCCAGCGCCGAGGCGGCGTCCTGCACGACCGCGCGGCCCTCGCGCAGGGCCGGCAGGTCGGCCACCTCGCCGCGGGCGAGCAGCACGCAGTCGGGGCTGAGCGGGCTCGGCGCCGCCTCCAGCCCGGCCGCGACCAGCTCGCGGAGCAGCCCGTCGCGGTCGCCGCCGGCCCGCAGGGTCACCCGCGGCGGGGCGTTGTCGGCCTCGACCAGGGCGACCAGCTCGTCCGGGCCGAGCTGCCGCAGCGCCTCCGCAACGATCCAGGGCGGGTGGGCGCCGCGGCTGGTCGCCCAGCCGACCGGGTCGGCGGCCGGGTCGGGCCAGCTCGGCGGGTCGGAGGCCAGCCGGCGCAGCACCGCGTTGACGTAGCCGGCCTGGCCGCGGTGGCCGGCGCGGCCGACCGCGCCGACGGTCTCGGCGACGGCGGCGTGCGCCGGGGTGCCGGCGAACAGCAGCTGGTAGGCGCCCAGGCGCAGCCCGCGCAGCACCAGCGGCTCCAGCCGCTCCAGCGGCTGGCTGGAGCGGGGCCGCAGCGCGTGGTCGAGCGCGCCGCGCAGCCGCACGGTCCCGTACACCAGGTCGGTGGCGGCGGCGCGGCCGCCGGCCTCCAGCCCGGAGCGGCGCAGCAGCCCAGGCAGGGCCAGGTTGGCGAACGCCCCGCCGTCGACCCGCTCCAGCGCCGCCAGGGCGACGTCGCGGACGCCGGGTCTGCCGTCGCCCATCAGCCGCCGAGCCGGTCGGCGTCGGCCAGGCGGGCGCCGCGGGCGAACTCGGCGCCGGACATCGCCCGCCGGCCCTCCGGCCTCACCTCCAGCAGCTCCAGCACGCCGTCGCCGGTGCCGGCCAGCAGCCGCCCGCCTGGCCCGACCGCCGGCTGGCCGGGCTCCAGCCCCTCGCCGGCACCGTCGCCGGCGACCGCGGCCCTGGTGACCTTGAGCCGCCGGCCGCGCAGGGTCGTCCACGCGCCGGGTGAGGGGGTGAACGCCCGCACCGCGTTGACCAGCCGGCCGGCCGGGCGGGTGAAGTCCAGGCGGGCCTCCTCGGGCCGCACCTTGGGGGCGAGGCTGGCGCCCTGCTCGGGCTGCGGCCGGGGGGTGGCGGTGCCGGCCTCGACCGCGTCGAGGGTCTCCACCGCCAGCCTGGCGCCGACCTCGGCCAGGCGGGCGGTCAGGTGGCCGGCGTCCTCGCCCGGCTCCACCGGCACCTCGGCGCACTCCAGCAGCGGGCCGGTGTCCATGCCGGCGTCGATCACGAAGGTGCACACCCCGGTGACCTCGACCCCGTCGAGCAGGGCGCGCTGCACCGGGGCGGGCCCGCGGTAGGCGGGCAGCAGCGAGAAGTGCAGGTTGAGCACGCCGTGCGGGAAGACGGCCAGCACCGGGTCGGGCAGCAGGTAGCCGAAGGCGCAGGAGAAGCCGACGTCGGCGCCGACGGCGGCGAGCTGGCCCGGCAGCGCCGGGTCGCGCCCGCGGGGCGGCTCCAGCACCGGCAGCCCGGCGTCCAGCGCGACCTGCTTGACCGGCGACGGCCGCGGCCGCCCGCCCTGCCGGTCGCGCGGCCGGTCCGGCCGGGTGACCGCCGCCACCACCTGGTGGCCGGAGTCGAGCAGCGCCCGCAGCGGCGGCACCGCCGCCTCCGGGGTGCCCAGGTAGACGACGCGCACCGTCACATGGTCTCGGACCGCTTCAGGTCCGAGCGGTGCAGGTGCGGCGCGGCGCCGCGCAGCTCCAGGTCGAGGTCGCGCTCGCGCCACTGCCGCAGGGCCCGCTTGCGGTCGCCGCGGGAGAGGTGGTCGATGAACAGCACCCCGTCCAGGTGGTCGATCTCGTGCTGGAAGCAGCGCGCCAGCGTGCCGGTGCCGTCCAGCTCCAGGCGGTTGCCGCGCACGTCCTGGGCGGCGACGGTGACCGCCATGGCGCGGGTGCAGTCGTAGTAGATGCCGGGGAACGACAGGCAGCCCTCCTCGCCGGTCTGCTCGCCCTCCCGCCTGGTGACCTCCGGGTTGACCAGCACCCCGAACGGGTGCTCGCCGGTCTCCTCGTCGAGGCCGACGTCGTAGGCGAACATCCGCTTCAGCACGCCCACCTGGGGGGCGGCCAGGCCCACCCCGGGCGCCGCCCGCATCGTCTCCAGCAGGCTGTCGCCGAAGCGGGCCAGCTCGTCGTCGAACCGGTCGACGGGCGCGGAACGCTCCCGCAGGACCGGGTCACCGAACAACCGGATCTCGAGCAGGGCCACGCGCGGTCTCCTTCGTCGTCTCGGCGCGCTGCCGGTGGGCGGCCAGGACCTCCAGCGGCTCGACGTCCACCGACATCCGCGGGCGGCCGGCGCGGGACGCCTCCGCGAGCAGGGGCCGCAGCGCGCGGGCGGCCGCTTCCGCGTCCTCGACCTTGGCGATGATACGCCAGCCCCTGCCCATGGCGGCCGGGCCGAGCAGCTCGGCCCGCGGCCCCAACGCACCGGCGAGCGCGTCCCTGGCGGCGGCCGCCTCGCCGGGGTCGGGCCCCTCCACCAGCAGCAGCCGCCGGGCCGGAGGGAAGCCGAGCTCGGCGCGGCGGGGCAGCTCGTGGCGCCAGAAGAAGTCCGGGTCCCAGCGGACCAGCGCCTGCACGGCCGGGTGGCCGCCGTCGCGGGTCTGCAGCACCAGCCGGCCCGCGCCCGACCGCGGCCCGCACCAGGCGGCCGCGCGGCTCCAGGTGCGGTAGGCCTCCTCGGCGGCGCGCACCTCGGCCTGGCCGAGGGCGGTGTCGGCGCCGACCACCACCACCGTGCGGCAGCCGGTCAGCGGCGGGTGGTCCTTGACGCCGGCCACGGTGCCGACGATCACCCCCGGGCCCTGGCCTGCCCAGGGCGGCACCTCGCCCGCGTCGAGCACCTCGCGGTCCAGCCGCCAGACCGGCGTGCCGCCGAGGTAGCGGCCCAGATCC
>DASQWY010000599.1:0-15436 GCA_035640005.1 Actinomycetes bacterium | reverse complement strand
GCATCCTCCTCGGGCACGACGCCGTGGCAAGCTGGGCGATCGGCCTGTACCTGGCGCTGCTGCCGGCGGCGATCGGCGCGTCGGTCGCCCGCTACCGCCTGTACGACCTGGACCGCATCGTCAGCCGCACGCTCGCCTACGGGCTGCTGACGGTGCTGCTCGGCCTCGCCTACGCGGCGGTGGTCCTCGGAGTCGGCCGGCTGCTGCCGCAGGGCTCCAGCCTGGCGGTGGCGGCGGCGACCCTGGCGGTCGCCGGGCTGTTCCAGCCGGCCCGCGGCCGCGTGCAGCGGGCGGTCGACCGCCGCTTCGACCGCCGCCGCTACGACGCCGCCCAGACCATCCAGGCCTTCAGCGCCCGCCTGCGCCAGCAGGTCGACCTGGACACCCTCACCGCCGAGCTGCTCGGCGTGGTCGACCAGACGGTGCAGCCGACCCGGGCGTCGCTGTGGCTGCGTCAGGGCGGCGTGAGCCGCTCCACGCCGGTGGTCACCTCGGCCAGGAACCCCTCGTCGACGGCCACGCCCAGGCCCGGCCCGTCCGGCACCTGAAGCCAGCCGTCCTGCAGCTGGAACGGGACGGTGATCAGGTCCCGCCGCCACCAGCGGGCGGAGGCCGACAGGTCGCCGGGCAGGGTGAAGCCGGGCAGCGCGGCCAGCGCCAGGTTGGCCGCCCGCCCCAGCCCGGTCTCCAGCATCCCGCCGCACCACACCGGCACCGCGGCGGCGGCGCACAGGTCGTGGACCCGGCGCGCCTCCAGGTAGCCGCCGACCCGGCCGGCCTTGACGTTCACCACCGAGCAGGCGCCCAGCGCCAGCGCCGTCGCCGCCATCCGCGCGGAGGTGATCGACTCGTCCAGGCACAGCGGCGTGCGCAGCCGCCCGGCCAGCTCGGCGTGCCCGCGCAGGTCGTGGTCGGCCAGCGGCTGCTCCAGCAGCAGCAGGCCGAACGGGTCCAGCCGGGCGAGCCGGTCGGCGTCGGCCAGGGTGTAGGCGCCGTTGCCGTCGACCTGCAGCAGCAGCCCCTCGCCGAACCGCTCCCGCACCGCCCGCACCGGCTCCACGTCCCAGCCCGGCTCGATCTTCAGCTTCACCCGCCGGTAGCCGGCCGCCAGGTGGCCGGCGACCTCCTCCAGCAGCTCGGCGACCGAGCCGGCGATGCCCACCGCCACCCCGGCGGGCACCCGCTCGCGGGCCGCGCCCAGCCGCCGCGCCAGCGACCGCTGCTCCGCGCGCAGCTCCGCGTCCAGCACGGCCATCTCCAGCGCCGCCTTGGCCATCGGGTGGCCCTTGACCGCGGCCAGCGCCGGGCCGACCCGCTCGGCGGTGAGGTCGGGCACCGTCCACAGGCGCGGCAGGAGGTGCTCGCGCAGCAGCTGCCAGGCGCCGTCCAGGTACTCGGGCGAGTACAGCGGCGCGGCGCCGGCGGCGCATTCCCCCCAGCCTTCCGCGTCGGGTGTGACGGCCCTGACCAGCAGGACCTCGCGCTCGCGGGCGGTGCCGGCCGCGGTCCGGAACGGCGCGGCCAGCGGCAGCCGCACCCGCCGCAGCTCCACCATCGCCAGCTTCACGGCGCTACCATCGCACATCCGCGTGCGGCACCCCTGGAGGCCACCATGAGCAGCGACGCGTTCTCGGGGACGGTGGTGATCGCCGAGGACTCGGTGCTGCTGCGGGCCGGGCTGGCCCGCCTGCTGGACGACGCCGGCATCGAGGTGGTCGCCGAGGCGGGCGACGGGCCGGCCCTGATCGCCGCGGTCGAGGCGTTTCATCCCACGCTGGCCATCGTGGACGTGCGCATGCCGCCGACCCACACCGACGAGGGCCTGCGCGCCGCCCTGGAGGTCCGCCGCCGCTCCCCGGACACCGCCATCCTGGTGCTGTCGCAGTACGTGGAGGAGCGCTACGCCACCGAGCTGATCGGCGGCAGCGCCCGCGGCGTCGGCTACCTGCTCAAGGACCGGGTCGCCGACGTGCCGGAGTTCCTGGCCGCGGTCCGCCGGGTGGGGGAGGGCGGCGCCGCCATCGACCCGGAGGTGGTCGCGCAGCTGCTCGGCCGCCGCCGCCGCGCCGACCCGCTGGAGCGGCTGACCCCCCGCGAGCTGGAGGTGCTCGGGCTGATGGCCGAGGGCCTCTCCAACCAGGCGATCGCCGAGCGGCTGGTGGTCACCGAGGGCGCGGTCGAGAAGCACATCTCCAGCATCTTCGCCAAGCTCGACCTGCCGGGCGACGCGGCCGGCCACCGCCGCGTGCTGGCCGTGCTGACCTACCTGCGGGCCTGAGCCACCGGCGCGAGGCTGCCACGGAGCAGCTCGCTGACCTGCGCGGCCGGGACCGGCGGTGCGAAGTGGAAGCCCTGCGCCTCGTGGCAGCCGAGGGCGAGCAGCGCGGCCGCCTGCTCCGGGTGCTCGACGCCCTCGGCGGTGGCCTGCAGGTGCAGCGTGTGGCACAGGCGGATCACCGCCTGGGCCAGCGCGGCCGCCTCGACGCCCTTGGCGACCCCGTCGATGAACGCCTTGTCGATCTTGACCACGTCCACGGGGAAGCGGCGCAGGTAGCTGAGGGAGGAGTAGCCGATGCCGAAGTCGTCGATGGCCAGGCGGATGCCGAGCGCCTTCAGCTCCTGCAGCCGGACGATGGTGGCCTGGCTGTCCTCCAGCAGCACCGTCTCGGTCATCTCCAGGGTGAGCAGGCCGGGATCGAGCCCGGCCTCCCGCAGCACTGCGGCGATCTGGTCGACCAGGTCGGGCTGGCCGAACTGCTCGCCCGAGAGGTTGACGTGCACCGCCAGCGGCTCGCGCCCGGTGAACTCGTCCTGCCAGCGGCGCGCCTGCCGGCAGGCCTCGCGCAGCACCCACGCGCCGATCGAGCCGATGATGCCGCGCTCCTCCGCCAGCGGGATGAACGCGCTCGGCTGCAGCAGCCCCTTGGTCGGGTGCTGCCAGCGGACCAGCGCCTCCAGGCCGGTGACGCGGCCCGAGGCCAGCTCGACCGTCGGCTGGTAGTACAGCACCAGCTCGCCGCGCTCGGGCGCCTGCCGCAGCTCGGACTCCAGCTCCAGCTGCGCCAGCATCTCCGCGTGCATCCGCGGCTCGAACAACTGGTAGCGGCCCTTGCCGGCCGACTTGGCCAGGTACATGGCCGCGTCGGCGTCGCGCAGCAGCTCGCCGGCGTCGCTGCGCCAGCGGTCGCCCAGGGCGATCCCGACGCTCCCCTGGACCAGCACGTCCTTGCCCCGCAGCCGGCACGGCTGCAGCAGGGTGTCCAGCACCCGCCGGGCGACGGTGGTGGCCCGCTGCTCGTCGCTGCTCTCCAGCAGGATGGCGAACTCGTCGCCGCCGAAGCGCGCGGCGGTGTCGGTGGCCCGCAGGCAGCCGGTCAGCCGCTCGGCCACGGTCACCAGCAGCTGGTCGCCGGCCGCGTGCCCGAGGGTGTCGTTGACCGTCTTGAAGTCGTCCAGGTCGATGAACAGCACCGCCGGCGGCGCGCCGGTGCCCTCGCGCGCCCGGCCGATCGCCTGCCCGACCCGCTCGGTGAACAGGGTCCGGTTGGCCAGCCCGGTGAGCGCGTCGTGGAAGGCCTGGTAGGCGAGCTGGGCCTCCAGCTGCTTGCGCTCGGTGACGTCGCGCATGTTGAGCACCAGGCCGCCGACGTTGGGGTCGGCCAGCAGGTTGGTGGCGATCGTCTCGCAGGCCAGCCAGTGGCCCTCGCGGTGGCGCAGCCGCCAGGACGCCGCCGAGGTGGTCACGCCGTGGCTGGGCAGGGCGTCGGCGACGAAGCGGGCGGCCGCGTCGCGGTCGTCGGGGTGTACCAGCGACACCAGCGACCTGCCGATCAGCTCGGTGGGCTCGACGCCGAGCAGGCGCCTGGCCGACTCGCTGAGCCAGCGGACGGTGCCGTCGGCGTCCAGCACGGCCACCAGGTCGGAGGAGTTCTGCACCAGCGAGCGGAAGCGCTCCTCGCTGGCCCGCAGGGCCGCCTCCGCCGACTTGCGCTCCTCGACCTCGGCGTGGAGGGTGTGCCAGGCCCTGGCGAAGTCGGCCCGCACCCGCCGCCGCAGCGAGAACGCCAGGCTCACCCCGACCAGCAGCACCAGCCCGCTGAGGCCGACCAGCAGCCGCTCGGAGGTCACCCGGGTTCGCAGCGCGTTGCCGATGGCGCCGTAGACCGCCTGCTCCTCGTGGTCGTAGGCGTGCTTGAGCTGCCGCTCCAGGTCGCGGAGGCGCTCGGCGGCGGCGGCCAGCGCCGCCCGGCCCGCCGGCGAGGCCGGCCCGGGGCGGGCCCGGGCCAGCAGCCGGTCGACCTGGACCAGCCCGTCGATGTAGGCCTTGGCGGTGGCGGCTACCACCGGGTCGCCGGCGCCCTGCGCCTTCAGCAGGTGGAGCTGGTTGTCGAGCAGGGCCCGCCGCAGCTCCACCGGGGTGAAGTCGCGGGTCTCCGGGACCCGCTCCACCTCGGCGATGAGCAGCAGCGTCTCGCGCTGCGTGCCGATCATGTTGCCGCTCAGGTAGCTGGACGACGTGAAGACCTGGTTGGTCTCCGAGATGTCGGTGTAGGCGCGCAGCAGCAGCGCCTCCACGGCCACGATCAGGGCGATCAGCAGGCCGGCCAGGATCAGCTGCACCGGGCCGCTGCGTTGCTGCAGCACCTGTTCGGGGCCGCGGCGGCGGCCGAGGCGGGGCAGGGTGGGCACGGCTAGTGCAGCCGCATCTGGTTGACGCTCCAGATCCACAGGTCGGAGTTGCGGCCGAGGGTGGCGTCGTCGGGGAAGACGATGCGGATGGGCCCGGCCTTGCCGACCGGGATGGGCTTCCCGTCGGCCTTGGTCGCCAGCAGCATCCGCGAGGCGGCGACGTCGGTCAGCTTGAAGTCGACCTGGTAGTCGTCGAGCGCGTGCATGTGGACCTGGGTGGCGGAGGCGGGCACCTTGGCGAGCGCGAGCAGGTCGCTGACCAGCACCCCGGTGAAGGTGACCTTCCGCTTGAGAAACGGCTCGGTGGCGACCAGCTGGACGGTCCGCATCCGGTGCAGGCTGGCCAGGTCGAGGGCGAGGGCGCCGCCTCGGTTGCGGGCGCCGATGGCGCCCGACAGGGTCAGCACCACCTTGCCGCGCGGGGCGGCCAGCGGCTTGCCGGCGACCAGGGTGCCGGCGCTCAGCTGCTTGATGGCGCCGGCAGCGGCGGGCGCCGGGCCCGCCTGGCTGCCCGCCCGCTGGCACGCGGCCAGGGCGAGCACGGCGAGCGCGGCCAGGGCGAACCGGGCGATTCGCTGCATATTACCTCCTTGAGTGATCCGAATCCATCGGCTGCTTCGGCAGCCTGGGCGCGCAGTTGAGGCGTGCGTGATGGACAGGGGCGGGGGCGGGGGCTACGATCGCGCGCGAAGAGCGCCCTTTAAGGGCTGGTCCGGTGAGGCCAGGAAGGGAGCGATCAGATGCTGTGCGCTGCGCCGCCTCCGCGCCGACCTGGCCGGAGGCGTTGCTGATGGCCGCCGGCGAGCCGACCACGGTGATGGACCCGGCCGACGTGCACCGGGCGCTGGTCCGCATCGCCCACGAGGTGGTCGAGCGCAACAAGGGCACCGGCGGGGTGGTGGTGGTCGGCATCCACACCCGCGGGGTGCCGCTGGCCAGGCGCCTGGCCGCCACCCTGACCGAGATCGAGGGCCGGCCGGTGCCGGCCGGCGCCCTGGACGTGGCCATGTACCGCGACGACATCGGGCTGCGGCCGCCGCAGGCGACCCAGGCCACCGACCTGCCGTTCCGGCTGGCCGGGACGGTGGTGGTGCTGGTCGACGACGTGCTCTACACCGGCCGCACGGTGCGGGCGGCGCTGGACGCGCTCACCGACTTCGGCCGGCCGCGGGCGATCCAGCTCGCGGTGCTGGTCGACCGCGGCCACCGGGAGCTGCCGCTGCGGGCCGACTACGTCGGCAAGAACGTCCCCACCGCCGCCGAGGAGGCGGTCAGGGTGCTGCTGGCCGAGGTCGACGGGGAGGACCGGGTGGTCATCGCCCGCCCGGCCAGGAAGGCGGCGGCCGCCAGTTGAACAAGCACCTGCTGTCGGCCGGGGACCTGACCGCCGCGGACATCACCCGGGTGCTGGACACGGCCGCGCACCTGGCCGCGGTCACCGACCGCGCCATCAAGAAGCTGCCGACCCTGCGCGGGCGTACCGTCTGCAACCTGTTCTTCGAGGACTCCACCCGCACGCGGATCTCCTTCGAGCTGGCCGCCAAGCGCCTGTCGGCCGACGTCATCAACTTCTCGGCCAAGGGGTCCAGCGTCTCCAAGGGGGAGAGCCTCAAGGACACGGCGATCACCCTGGAGGCGATGGGGGTCGACGCGATCGTGCTGCGCCACGCCGCCTCCGGGGCGCCGTGGCGGCTGGCCGAGTGGGTGCGGGCGGTGGTCGTCAACGCCGGCGACGGCACCCACGAGCACCCCACCCAGGCGCTGCTGGACCTGTACACCATGCGGCAGCGCTTCCCGAGCTTCGACGGGCTGCGGGTGGCGATCGTCGGCGACGTGCTCCACTCGCGGGTCGCCCGCTCCGACGTGCTCGCCCTGCTCACCATGGGCGCCGAGGTGACCCTGGTGGCGCCGCCGACGCTGCTGCCCGCGCGGGTGGAGACCTGGGGCGCGCAGGTCGCCTACGACCTGGACGCGGTCCTGCCCAAGCAGGACGTGGTGATGCTGCTGCGGGTGCAGCTGGAACGGCAGCAGGCCGGCTTCTTCCCGTCGCTGCGCGAGTACGCGCGCCTGTACGGGCTGGACGCGCGGCGCCTGGACGCCATGCCCGAGCACGCCATCGTCATGCACCCCGGGCCGATGAACCGCGGCGTGGAGATCGCCGCCGAGGTGGCCGACGCGCTGCCCCGCTCGGTGATCGCCGACCAGGTCGCCAACGGCCTGCACGTCCGCATGGCCCTGCTGTACCTGCTGCTCGGCGGCCCGCCGGAGGTGGCAGCGTGAACCCGATCCTGCTGCGAGGGGGGCGGCTGGTCGACCCGGTCGCCCGCCGCGACCAGGTCGCCGACGTGCTGGTCGCCGGCGGGGTCGTCGCCGAGGTCGGCGCCGGGCTCGGCGCGGCCGGCGCCGAGCTGCTGGACTGCGACGGGCTGGTCGTCTGCCCGGGACTCTGCGACCTGCACGTGCACCTGCGCGAGCCGGGCCGCGAGGACGCCGAGACGATCGAGACCGGCTCCCGCGCGGCCGCCCTCGGCGGCTTCACCGCCGTCTGCCCCATGCCCAACACCGACCCGGTGGCCGACAACGCCGGCGTGGTCGAGATGGTCGCCGCCCGCGGCCGCGAGGTCGGCCTGGTCGACGTGTTCCCGGTCGGCGCGGTCACCCTCGGCCAGCACGGCGCCGAGCTGGCCGAGCTGGGCGCGATGGCGCACTCGGCCGCGCGGGTGGACTGCTTCTCCGACGACGGCCGGCCGCTGCGCGACGCGCGGCTGCTGCGGCTGGCACTGGAGTACGCGCGGGCCTTCGACGCGGTGATCGCCGACCACGCCGAGGAGCCGTCGCTGACCGCCGGCGCGCAGATGCACGAGGGCGAGGTCTCGGCCATGCTCGGCCTGGCCGGCTGGCCGGCCGCCGCCGAGGAGATGGTGGTCGCCCGCGACCTGCTGCTGGCCGAGCTGACCGGCGGCCGCCTGCACCTGTGCCACCTGTCCACCACCAACGCGGTCGAGCTGGTGCGGGCGGCCAAGGCGCGCGGGGTGCGGGTCACCGCCGAGGCGGCGCCGCACCACTTCACCCTGACCGACGAGGCGGTCCGCGGCTACGACCCGGTCGTCAAGGTCAACCCTCCGCTGCGGGAGAAGGCCGACGTGGAGGCGGTCCGCCAGGGCCTGGCCGACGGCACCCTGGACGCCATCGCCACCGACCACGCGCCCCACAGCCGCGAGGACAAGGAGGTCGAGTGGGCGGCGGCGCCGCCGGGCATGCTCGGGCTGGAGACCGCGCTGGGGCTGGCGGTCACCGAGCTGGTCGAGCCGGGCTACCTGGACCTGCCCGTGGTGGTCGAGCGGCTGACGGCCGGGCCGGCGCGGGTGCGGCGCCTGCCCGGCCACGGCGGCCCGGTGGCGGCCGGCGCCCCGGCCAACCTGACCGTGTTCGACCCGGCCGGCCGCTGGACGGTGGACCGCGCGCGCCTGGCCAGCCGCGCCCGCAACACCCCCTACCACGGCCGCGAGCTACGCGGCCGGGTGGTCCACACGCTGCTGCGCGGCGCCTTCACCGTCCGCGACGGGCAGGCGCAGCGGTGAACTGGCTGCTCGGCGCCGGCACCGTGCTGGTGATCGCGGCGGTGGCGGCACTGCTGATGCTCGGGGCGGTGCGCCGCACCGTCCGCCGCCAGCAGGCCGGGCTGCCGCCGCCCACCTGCCCGCCGGCCGGCGAGGCGCTGCTGGCGGCCGAGGCCCGCTACCTCGGCACCACCTACGCGCCCTCCAGCGTCCGCCGCTTCTCCGGCTACGGGCTGCTCGGCCGCGCCACCGTCAGCCTCACCTTGGAGGCCGGCGGCCTGCGGGTCGGCCCCGGCGGCCGCGACTGGTGCGTGCCGGCCGCCGCCGTCCGCGCCGTCGAGGTCACCTCCCACCACGCCGGCAAGGACGTGTACGCGAACCGCGTGCTGGTGGTCGACTGGCAGCTCGGCCCCGCCACCCTCCGCTCCGGCTTCGCCCTGAACGAGCAGTCCGCCGCCCAGGCGTGGGCGGCACGGCTGGCCGGGATGGTGGCCGCATGACCCGCCAGGCGCTGCTGGTGCTGGAGGACGGCGCCGCCTTCCGGGGGGAGGCGTTCACCCCCGGGCGGTTCACGGTCGCGGGGGAGGTGGTGTTCAACACCGCCATGAGCGGCTACCAGGAGGTGCTGACCGACCCCTCCTACCACCGGCAGCTGGTCTGCATGGCCGCGCCGGAGGTCGGCAACTACGGCACCAACGGGGCGGACGGCGAGTCCGAGCGGGTGCAGGTGGCCGCGTTCCTGGTCCGCCAGGCGGCCAGGCGACCGTCGAGCTGGCGGGCGCAGCGGAGCCTGGCCGAGGAGCTGGAGGCCGCCGGCGTGCCCGGGGTCGAAGGGCTCGACACCCGCCGGCTGGTCCGCCACCTGCGCACCGCAGGGGCGATGCGCGGAGCGCTGTCCAGCGACACCCTCGACCCGGAGGCGCTGCGGGCCGCCGCCCTGGCCGCGCCCGACCCCAACGGCCTGGCCTTGGCCGAGCAGGTCACCCGTCCTGCGCCGGCCGAGCTGCCCGCCGACGGCGCCGAGCGGTTCCGGGTGGTGCTGTACGACTTCGGCGCCAAGGCCAGCATCGCCAGGCGGCTGCGCCGGCTCGGCGCGCGCGTGCTGGTCGTCCCGGCCGCCACCCCGGCGGCGCGGGCCCTCGCCTGGCGGCCGGACGGGGTGGTGCTGTCCAACGGGCCCGGCGACCCCGCCACCGTCGGCTCCGGGGTGCAGGCCGCCCGCGAGCTGCTCGGCAGGGTGCCGCTGCTCGGCATCTGCCTGGGCCACCAGCTGCTCGGCCGGGCGGTCGGCGGCCGCACCGTGCGGCTGAGGTTCGGCCACCGCGGCGTCAACCAGCCGGTGGTGGAGGTGGCCACCGGCAGGGTGGCGGTGACCAGCCACAACCACGGGTTCGCGGTGGAGGCGGCCAGCCTGCCAGCCGGCGTGCGGGTCACCCACGTCAACGCCAACGACGGGGTGGTGGAGGGACTCGCCTGCGCCGACGCGCCCGCCTTCTCGGTGCAGTACCACCCGGAGGCGGCGCCCGGCCCGCACGACGCCCATCCGCTGTTCGAGCGGTTCGCCGCCCTCATGGAAGGAGCACACCATGGCTGAGCAGCGCACCTTCCGCGCCCTCGGCGGGGTCGACGAGGGCACCCGCCCGCCCGCCGGCGAGGTCGCCGACGCCCTGCGGGCCGAGTTCGACCGGGCGCTCTCCCTGAAGTCGAGCCTGCTGCGCGAGGCCGAGGCGCGCGTGTCGCCCACCGGCCGGCGCACCACCGCCCAGGACGAGGCCAAGCTGCGCACCCTGGTCGCCAGCGTCGAGGGGGCCAGCCGCTTCGCGATCCGGCTGCGGCTGCTCACCCCCGGCCAGGTCCGCGCGCTGTGGTCGGAGGCGATGGCCAGGGGCCTGTACGACGGCTGGGACGCCGGCCAGTCCGCCTACGGCCACGCGCCGCCGGAGCCGGAGCCGGAGCCGCCGGCCGAGGGGACGGAGGCCTAGTGCCGCTGCGGGAGGACCTGCGGTCGGTCCTGGTGATCGGGTCCGGGCCGATCGTGATCGGGCAGGCCGCCGAGTTCGACTACTCCGGCACGCAGGCGTGCCGGGCGCTGCGCCGCCTGGGGCTGCGGGTCGTGCTGGTCAACTCCAACCCGGCCACGATCATGACCGACCCGGAGGTGGCCGACGCCACCTACCTGGAGCCGCTCACCGCCGTCCCGGTCGCGGCGGTGCTGGAGGCCGAGCGGCCCGACGCGCTGCTGCCGACCCTCGGCGGCCAGACCGCCCTCAACCTGGCCGTGGAGCTGCACGAGGGCGGCGTGCTGGAGCGCCGCGGAGTGGAGCTGATCGGCGCGACCGTGGAGGCGGTGCGCCGCGCCGAGTCGCGGGTGACCTTCATCGACACCTGCCGCGCCGCCGGCCTGGACCTGCCCAACGGCGTGGAGGTCGGGACCGTCGGCGAGGGCCTGGCCGCCGCCGACGAGCTGGGCCTGCCGGTGGTGGTGCGGCCGTCGTTCACCCTCGGCGGCTGGGGCGGCGGCGTCGCCCGCGACCGCGATGGCCTGGCCGCGCTGCTCGCCCAGGGCCTGCGGGCCAGCCCGGTGGGCAGGGTGCTGGTGGAGGAGTCGGTGCTCGGCTGGAAGGAGTTCGAGCTGGAGGTGATGCGCGACCGGGCCGACAACGCGGTGGTCGTCTGCTCGATCGAGAACCTCGACCCGATGGGCGTGCACACCGGCGACTCGGTCACGGTCGCCCCGCAGATGACCCTCTCCGACCGCGAGTACCAGGCGATGCGCGACGACGCCCTGACGGTGCTGCGCGCGGTCGGGGTGGAGACCGGCGGCGCCAATGTGCAGTTCGCGGTCGACCCGGCCAGCGGCCGCCGGGTGGTGATCGAGATGAACCCGCGGGTGTCGCGCTCCTCGGCGCTGGCCTCCAAGGCCACCGGCTTCCCGATCGCCAAGGTGGCCGCCCTGCTGGCGGTCGGCTTCACCCTCGACGAGATCCGCAACGAGGTCACCGGCCGCACCGCCGCCGCCTTCGAGCCGACCCTCGACTACGTGGTGGTGAAGGCGCCGCGATTCAACTTCGAGAAGTTCCCGGAGGCGGCGGGGGTGCTGACCACCCGGATGCAGTCGGTCGGCGAGGTGATGGCGATCGGCCGCACCTTCCCGGAGGCGCTGCAGAAGGCCTGGCGGTCGCTGGAGACCGGCCGCGACGGGCTCGGCGGCGGCAACGACGACGGCAATCAGGTGACCGCTGAGGAGCTGCTGGCCGCCTGCGCGGTGCCGACCCAGGAGCGGCTGGGCGGGGTCGAGCGGGCGCTGCGCCACGGCTGCACCGTCGAGCAGGTGGCGGCCGCCTCCGCCATCGACCCGTGGTTCGTGGACGGGGTCGCCCGCGTCGTGGAGGTCCGCGCCGAGTTGGCCGCGGCCGGGCGGCTGGACGACCTCGGCCGCGGGCTGCTGTGGCGGGCCAAGCGCCACGGCTTCTCCGACCGGCAGGTCGCCGGCCTGGTCGGCGCGACCGAGGGGGAGGTCCGCACCCGGCGGCGCGCGCTCGGGGTCGAGCCGGTGTACCGCTCGGTGGACACCTGCGCCGGCGAGTTCGAGGCGACCACCCCCTACCACTACTCCACCTACGAGGAGGAGACCGAGGTGCCGGCGACCGGCCGGCGCCGGGTGGTGGTGCTCGGGTCGGGCCCCAACCGGATCGGCCAGGGGGTGGAGTTCGACACCGCCTGCGTCCACGCGGTGCAGGCGCTGCGGGAGGCCGGCTACGAGACCGTCATGGTCAACTGCAACCCCGAGACCGTCTCCACCGACTACGACGTCGCCGACCGGCTGTACGTGGAGCCGCTCACCTGCGAGGACGTGCTGGAGGTGTGCCGCGCCGAGGCGCGCGGCGGGGAGCTTGTCGGCGTGATCGTCACCATGGGCGGGCAGACCCCGCTGCACCTGGCGCACGGGCTGGCCGCCGCCGGCGTGCCCCTGCTCGGCACCCCGCCGGAGGCGATCGACCTGGCCGAGGACCGCGGCCGCTTCGGCGGGGTGCTGGAGCGGCTCGGCCTGGACGCGCCACCGTGGGGGCAGGCGGCCAGCGCGGCGGAGGCGCTGGCGGTGGCCGAACGGGTCGGCTACCCGGTGCTGGTCCGCCCCTCCTACGTGCTCGGCGGCCGCGCCATGGAGGTCTGCTACGACCCCGACGCGCTGGCCCGCTCCCCGGCGCTGGGCGGGACCGCCCGGCCGGTGCTAGTCGACCGGTTCCTGGAGGACGCGGTCGAGGTCGACGTGGACGCGCTCTGCGACGCCGCCGGCGACACCGTGGTCTGCGGGGTGATGGAGCACATCGAGGAGGCCGGCGTCCACTCCGGCGACTCCGCCTGCGTGCTGCCGCCGATCACCCTCGGCGCCGACCAGGTCGCCGCCGCCGCCGACGCCACCGCCCGGCTCGGCCGCGAGCTCGGCGTCGTCGGCATCCTCAACGTCCAGTTCGCCTTCAAGGG
This sequence comes from Actinomycetes bacterium, assembly GCA_035640005.1. Lineage (GTDB taxonomy): Bacteria > Actinomycetota > CALGFH01 > CALGFH01 > CALGFH01 > DASQWY01. Next base: position 2,702 of record DASQWY010000599.1, on the reverse strand, counting down.
CGACCGGCTGTACGTGCTGGAGGCCAACCCGCGGGCCAGCCGCTCGGTGCCGTTCGTGGAGAAGGTCACCGGCCTGCCCGTCGCCCGGGCCGCCGCGCTGCTAATGACCGGCGCGACCCTGGCCGAGCTCGGCCTCGGCGGCGGCCCGCCGGCCGTCCCCGAGCCCGCCCACGTCGGCGTGAAGGAGGCGGTGCTGCCGTTCCACCGCTTCCCCGGCGCCGACTCGCTGCTCGGCCCCGAGATGCGCTCCACCGGCGAGGTGCTGGGGCTGGACCGCAGCTTCGGCGCCGCCTTCGCCAAGAGCCAGGAGGCCGCCTACGGCGCGCTGCCGACCAAGGGGGTGGCGTTCCTGTCGGTCCGCAACGCCGACAAGCGCGCCATCGTGCTGCCCGCCAAGCGCCTGGCCGACCTCGGCTTCACCCTGATGGCCACCGCCGGCACCGCCAGCGTGCTGCGCCGCAACGGCATGGCCGCCACGGTCGTCGGCAAGGTCGGCGAGGGCCCGGGCAACGTGGTCGACCGCATCCGCGCCGGCGAGGTCGACGTGGTGGTCAACACCCCGCAGGGCCCGGTGCCCCGCGGCGACGGCTACGAGATCCGCACCGCCGCGGTGGCCGCCGCGATCCCCTGCATCACCACCCTGTCCGGGCTCACCGCCGTGGTCCAGGGCATCGAGGCGCGCCTGACCGGCGACCTGGCCGTCCGCCCGCTGCAGGCGTGGCATGAAGGGGATGGATGAGCGGGCCGGTGCAGGAAGCGTGCGAGGTGCTCGACCGGGCCCGGGCGGGCGCCTACCACGCGCTCACCCTGGTCGCGCCCGGGGCCGCCGCCGCCGCCCAGCCCGGCCAGTTCGTGCAGCTGCTCGCCGGCCGCGACCGCTCGTTCCCGCTGCGGCGGCCGTTCTCGATCAGCCGGGTGGAGCGGCCCGGCCGCGACCTCGGCGCCGTCGAGGTGGTCTTCGATGTGGTCGGCCCGGGCACCAGGGCGCTGGCCGAGCTGCGCCCCCACGACGTGGTCGACCTGCTCGGCCCGCTCGGCCGGCCGTTCGACCCGCCCCCGGCGCCGGCCGCCTGCCTGCTGGTTGGCGGCGGTTACGGCGCCGCCCCGCTGTTCTTCCTCGCCGAGCAGCTGCGCGCCCGCCGCTGCCGGGTCGACTTCCTGGTGGGGGCGGCCACCGCCGCCCGGCTGCTGCGCACCATGGAGGCCAAGCGGCTGGGCCACAGCCTGACGGTGACCACCGACGACGGCTCCGCCGGCCGGCGCGGGCTGGTCACCGGCGCGATGCCGGCGGTGCTGGCCCACGCCCGCACCGAGGTGGTCTACGCCTGCGGCCCGATGCCGATGCTGGCCGCGGTCGCCCGGGTCGCGGCCGGTCGCGGCCTGCCCTGCCAGGTCGCGGTCGAGGAGCGCATGGCGTGCGGCACCGGCATCTGCTTCTCCTGCGTGGTGCCGCTGCGGGACGGGGACGGCGCGCCCGGCCGCGTGGCGCGCTCCTGCCTGGAGGGGCCGGTGTTCGACGCCGCCGCGGTCGCCTGGGACGAGCTGGGGCTCGCCGCCGGGGAGGCCGCCGACGCGGAGCTGCGGGAGCTGACGCCTTGAGCCCGGAGGGGTTCGGGGAACCCCGGAGGGGTGCCCCGATGAATTCCGTGGACCTGGCGACCGAGCTGTGCGGCGTGCGCCTGCGCACCCCGGTGCTGGCCGCCTCCGGCTGCTTCGGCTTCGGCCGGGAGATGGCCGCCTGGCTCGACCTGCGCGAGGTCGGCGCGGTGGTCACCAAGTCGGTCAGCCTCGAGCCCCGGCGGGGCCGGCCGACCCCGCGCATGGCCGAGACCCCCGCCGGCATGCTCAACGCCATCGGCCTGCAGAACCCCGGGGTGGAGGCGTTCGCCGCCGGTGACCTCAGGTACCTCGCCGAGGCGGGCGCGACCGTGGTCGCCTCGATCGTCGGCCGCAGCGCCGAGGAGTTCGGCCGCGTGGCCGCCCGGCTGGCCGGCGAGCCGGCGGTGGCGCTCATCGAGGCGAACCTGTCCTGCCCCAACGTCGACCACCGCGGCGAGCTGTTCGCCACCGACCCGGCGACCGCCGCGCAGGCGGTGCGGGCGGTCAAGGCGGCGGCGCCGCAGCCGCTGCTGGCCAAGCTCACCGCCGACGTGACCGACCTGCCGGCGGTGGCCGCCGCGGTCATGGAGGCCGGAGCCGACGGGCTCACCCTGATCAACACCCTGCTCGGCATGGCCATCGACGTGCAGGCGCGGCGGCCGCGGCTGGCGGCGGTGACCGGCGGCCTGTCCGGCCCGGCGATCCGGCCGGTCGCCGTCCGCTGCGTCTGGCAGGTCGCCCAGGCGCTGCCCGGCGTCGCGATCGTCGGCACCGGCGGGATCATGACCGCCGAGGACGCCGCCGAGTTCCTGCTCGCCGGCGCCACCGCGGTGGCGGTCGGCACCGGCAGCTTCGTGCGCCCGCGGGCGGTGGTCGAGGTCGCCGCCGGCCTGGCGCGCTACCTCGCCGCCCACGGGCTGCGCTCCCCGGCGGAGCTGCCCGCCACCTTCCGGGCGGCCCGCTGATGGACGGCTCGCCGCTGGTGGTGGCCCTGGACACCGACGACCTGGAGCGGGCGCTCGGCTGGTCCCGGGCGGCTGGGGAGGCGGCCGGCATGGTCAAGGTGGGCCTGGAGCTGTTCGGGGCGGCGGGGCCCGCCGCCG
>DASQWY010000598.1:0-9018 GCA_035640005.1 Actinomycetes bacterium | reverse complement strand
AAGAGTACGGCTCGATGTCCGGCGGCAGGTCGGGATCAACCAGCTCCCAGACCCGCCGCATGCCGGGGGATGCCGCGATGGCGGCAAACCCCTCGTCGAAGCCGGCGGGCGTGGGCAGGGAAGCTGCCTGGTCAGTCCCCGGGGCATCCTGGCGGTCCTGCGACAACCCTGCGTCCCTCCCGGCGTTCGCCCGTGGCCGACCAGGGTCTGGCAGGCCAACAGCGCCACATCCCGCCCGGCGGGCAGGAACCCTACCTCATCGCAAGCGCGGCTGGAGTACTAGGAGGTCCCGTCATCGTCGGGAGCCGAAGGCTGTGAGGTCGAGGCGGGCGAGGCGCGCGGGGTCGAGGAGGATGTCCATGGTCGTGATCCGCCCGTTCCGCAGCGTGAGGGCGCCGATCGCGTAGGCTTCGCCGTCGAGCAGTGAGACCCAGCCGACCGCGCCGTTGACCAGCGCGGGCCGCGCGACGAGGCCGAGCTGGGAGGCGGCCGTGGCCCTGCGGGCGACGTTCTCGGCGCCGCGAACCTCGACGATGGTCCCGCTGCCCGTGTCCTCGCGGACCACGACCTCGGGATCGAGCACGGCGACGAGGGCGTCGAAGTCTCCGTCGCGCGCGGCGGCGAGGAAGGCTGCAACGACTTCTTGCTGTGCGGCCGGGTCGGCGTCGGGGGTCGTGTCCGCACCGTGGATGCGGCGGCGTCCGCGGCTGGCGAGTTGGCGCGCCGCCTCGGGCGAGCGGTCGAGGATGGCGCCGATCTCGTCGAAGGGCACTGAGAACATGTCGTGGAGGACGTAGGCGAGCCGCTCCGCCGGCGTCAGCGTCTCGAGCACGACGAGCAACGCGAGGCCGACGGAGTCGGCGAGCAGCGCCTCGTGCTCAGGGTCGATCCCGTCGGCGCGGTCGACGACCGGGTCCGGCAGGTGGGCGTCGAGTGGCTCCTCGCGTCGGGTCTTGCGGGAGCGGAGCATGTTGAGCGCCACGCGTCCGACAGCGGTGACAAGCCAGGCTTCGAGGTTGTCGATCTCCCCGGCGTTCGAGCGGCTGAGCCGGATCCACGCCTCCTGGACGGCGTCGTCGGCCTCGCTCGTGGAGCCCAGCATCCGGTAGGCAACGGCTCGCAGCCGGGGCCGGTGCTCTTGGAATCGTTCTGCCAGCCAGTCGCGCTCGTCCATCGATCCGTAGACCCTTCCCGGGCGCCTAATGTGACGTCACGTCTGCACGCCGCCGGGGGTCTTCCCCTCGAGACCCTAAACGAAAGGAGACGGACCATGACGCCTGAGACGCAGGCCGCAGCCGCCGCCGGCGACGGCTTCGTCACCTACGACGAGCTCAAGGGGCCCGACCTCGACGCTGCGCGCTGGAGCCCGGCGCGCCTGCCGCTCCCGACGGGCGGCGAGCACATCCCGCTGGACCCCAATGCCGAGCTGGCCGTCGGCGAGGGTGAGGTGCGAGTGACGATCCCGCGCTTCTCGCTGTCGCACGACACGTTCCAGCCCGCCGACAGCGCCAAGTACATCTTCTTCTCGACGGGCCAGTTCGAGCTGCCGCCGGATCGGCCCGCGACCTTCGCCGTCGACCTCGCGGTCGAGAACATCGGCGGGGAGCCGGGGGACTACCGGCGGGGACTGGCCTCCTTCCAGGTGTTCGACTTCGAGGTGAGCCAGCGCGTGTTCTCCGTCAACGGCACCTCCACCCGCGTGTTCGCGATGGACGAGCAGCTGGGCGCGTGGGGAGCGGCCGACCCGTTCTACTACGTCGTCGAGTCGCCGTACGAGGACTTCGACGACGACTTCACCCGGCTTCGCGCGTGCGAGATCACGCTCGACCGGAGCAGCTCGACCGCGGCCTGGCGCGTCGACGGCCACAAGGTGTACGAGACCCACGGCACCTTCATCCCCGAACGCGTTCGCATCGGGTTCGGGATCTGGACGATGCTGCCGATCCGGGACGGTCGCAGTCGCTCGCTCGACGGGCAGGGCATGAACACGCGGTGGCGCCGGTTCCGTGTCCGCGGGGTCGACGCGTAAGCCGCTCTCCAGCACACGCGCCAGGATCGGCCGGTCGGCGCCGGCCTCGCGGAAGTTGGCCCACAGGGCTCACCTCCGAGGTCCCGACCGCGCGCCGGGGCGCTGGTAGCGGAGCAGGACGACGCCGTTGCCGAAGGCGCGGGTCTCGGCCAGGCGGAGCTGGATCCTGGCGTCGGCCGGGAACAGGGGCTTGCCGCGCCCGATGACCACCGGGTCGACGTAGATCCGGTACTCGTCGATCAGGTCGTGGCGCATGAAGGCCGCGGCCAGGTCGGCCCCGCTGAGCGACAGGTCGCCTCCCGGCTGCTCCTTGAGCCGCTGGACCTCCTCGGGGACGAGCTCGTGGACCACGGTGGTGTTCCAGTCGGCCCGCTGCAGGGTCCTGGAGAACACGATCTTGGGCTTCTCCCGCCAGATGCGGGAGAACTCCACCATCCACCGGGGGCTCGCGGGGTCCTGGTCGGCCGTCGGCCAGACCCCGGCCATCAGCTCGTGGGTGACCCGCCCGCTCATGAAGGCGCCCATGGCGCTGAGCTGCTGGTTGAAGTGGTCGTGCAGCTCGTCGTCGACCATGTGCCAGTCGATCTCGCGGTTGGGTCCCTCGATGAAGCCGTCGAGGGACACCGTCGCTATCAGGACGATCCTTCGCATCGTGGTCCTCGGTGCTCGCGCGGGTGGGGGCGGGTCATAGTGCAGCATCGCTCAGTCGCGGTAGCGGTCGGCGAGGGCGGCGAACGCGGCCTTGGGCTCCCAGGCCATGCCGGGGTAGGCGCGGCCGGGTCGGTCCTCGAACACCTTCACCACGCCGAAGGAGGCCATGTCCAGGTCCTCGCGAGGGTCGTCGCGGTGCGGCAGGTGCCAGCACGCGAAGGTGTACGCGAAGGCGGTGTCGACCCCCTCGGCGTCGAGGACGTCCAGCAGCTCGCGCAGGTAGGCGGCCTGCTCCTGCTCGTCGCGGGCGTAGTCGCCGTCCAGCCGGACCGGCGTGGCCCCGTCCCACTCCACGATCATCCCGCCGTGGCCGCCCTTGGCGGCCGCGCCGCGGTGGGTGGCGCAGCCGAACTCGGTGACCGCGACGGGCTTGCCGCGCGCGACCAGGGCGCGGAGGTCGTCGCGGTAGCGGTCGGCGACCTCGACCGACCGGTAGGCGTCCACCGAGACGAAGTCGAACGGCGTCCAGTCGACCCGCTCGAACGGGATGGCGGCGTAGCTCAGCCTGCCACCGAACCGCTCGCGGACCAGTGCCGCGGCCTTGCCGAGGAAGTCGTCGAGGCGGGCGGGGAGCTCCGCCAGCAGCTCGCGCAGGCGGCCGGGCGCGCCCAGCAGGCCGAGCCGCTCTTCCAGGGTGTCGCCGGGCAGGAAGCCGACGGTGAACAGGCTCAGCTCGGCGCCGGTGACGAGCACGACCTCGGCGCCGCGCCGGCGGAGCCGCTCGGCGCGCCCGGCGCAGTCGGCGAGCAGGTCGAGCAGCTCCCGGGTGGTCAGGTCGCAGGTGAACGGCGAGAACCAGACCTCCAGGCCGGCCTCGGCGGCCAGGGTGGCGGCGACCTCCAGCCGGTCCGGGTCGCCGCCGGTGACCCGCACCGCGTTGCAGTGCAGGTCCTCGCGGATGACCCGCAGCTCGCGCCGCACGACCTCGGGGTCGAAGGCCTCGCGGGTGTTCCCGCCGGCGTGGAGGAAGCCGGTGTCGTAGGTGATGCCCTTGCCCCGCATGCGCCGCGCCCCTGGTCGCCGCTGGTGGGAGGTCACGGTAGCCGCCACGCGCCGGCACCAACAAGAACGCGATCTCCCGCCGCTGGCCGAGCCGCCATGAGCGCAGATCCACTGGACCGGGGCGTGGCGTGCCGTTACCGTGGGTGGCGTCGATGCTGCTGGAGCAGCTCGTGCCGGGCAGTCTGGTCGCGTCGGTAACCGGTCCGACCTAGGAGCCAGGCATGGTGCCCAGCGCCCGCCCACGCGCCCCCCGTATCCTCGCGATCCTGCTGCTGCTGGCCGCGCTCGCGCTGCTGGCCGCCGGCGTCGCCTACCTGACCGTTCCCGCCTACGGGCTGCCGCGGTTCCTGCCCCACGAGCCGTCCTCGATCCACACCAGCCCGGGGCGCGGCGGCGGGGCGCTGGCGGTGGCGGCGCTGTGCCTCCTGGGGGCCTGGCTGGCGGTCAGCGTGCGGCCGGCCGGTCAAGCGCCCGGGCGATGATCCGCTCGATCACGGGCGTTCGGCCGGGCTGCCGGTGTCCGCCATCGCTCAGCGGCTCAGGGTCAGCGGCTGCAGGCGCTGGCGGCCGCCGCTGCCGTCCAGCAGGAACAGCTGCAGCTGGTTGGCGCCCTGGTGCATCAGCGAGTCGGGGACCATGGTGGTGAACCAGGTCGCCGGGCCGTCGCCGGACGCGAACGTCTCGGACACGCCGCCGATCACGCCGTTGACCGCGGCCACCACCGCCGGCCGTGGCGGCGCGCCCGGCGGCAGCCTGGTGAGCTGGCCGCCGACGTCGGCCGGCACGGTGCCGCTGGTGAGGTCGACGTGGCGGTACTCGTCCAGTCCGATGACGCGCGCCGCCCCGCTGCCGGGGGCGACCGGCAGGTCGCTGACGCGCCGGCCGACCAGGTCGGCGTGCGGCCCGAACTGGAACCAGCCCAGGTAGCCGTCCTGCGGGCGCAGCAGCCGGTCGGTGACGCCGCGCAGCACCACCGCCTGGTTGGGGGGTCCTTCGAACACCCGCTGCCTGCCGGGGAACGGGTAGAACAGCTTCTGGGTGGTCGTGCGGTTGGCCGCCGAGGGGTTGGCCCACGACACCCCGTCCGTCCGCCACGGCACCCGGAAGCCGGCCAGCTCGGCGAGGGTGGGCAGCAGGTCGACGTGCTCCCAGTTGACGTCGTTGACCGACGGGGCCCGCTGGCCGGGCCGCTTGATGAACAGCGGCACCCACAGCACGTCCGGGGCGGTCGGGTTGATCGGGCTGGCCCGGCCGGACTCGCCGGGCTTGAACGCCATGCCGTGGTCGGCGGTGACCACCAGCAGGCTCTTGTCGTACAGGCCGGTCTGCTTCAGCCGCTTGACGAGGTCGCCGATCATGCGGTCGGCGATCGCCGTCTGCATCAGGTGGCGCTGGTGGATGCTCTCCACCGGCCACGCCTCCGGGGTCCAGCGGCCGTTGGTGACCAGCTTGGCCGGGCCGGTGACCCGCTCCGGGTAGGTCCTGCCCGACGGCAGGTACTTCCACGGCTGGTGCGGGATGAGCACGTGCACGAAGTACAGGGCGCGCTGGTTGGCGTCGGACGGGCGGAGCGACGACAGGAACCGCTGGAAGCCGATGCCGCGCTTGTAGCCGGTGACGATCTTGGCCCTGCCGGCCGGGTCGGCGGCGGCGTCCGGGCCGGCGGCGACGTCCACCGTCTGGTCCTGCAGGGAGGCCTCGGGGTTCTCGGTCGGCTCGTGCGGCGAGGCGATCTCGGTCCACACCCTGGCCGAGTCGCGCAGCACCCCGCGGAGGCCGCCCTGGCCGCCCTGGGCCTGGGCCTGGCCGAGCAGCGCCCCGTTGCTGCCGGACCTCTTGGCGTCCTTGCAGACGGTCGGCGGGCACAGCTGCGACATGCCCTCGAACACGTGCATCTTGTAGTGGTAGGAGCCGCCCAGCAGGGTGAACAGGTTGTCGGGGAACTGCGAGGCGATCGGCAGCCGGTCCTGCGCCGGGTAGCGGCCGGTCATCAGCGACGGCAGCGCCCAGCCCGTCATGCCGATCACCGCGGTGGCGTTGCGGTACCAGGTCGACCCGCCGGCCAGCTGGGCGAAGTTCGGGTACAGGCGCTGGTCGATGTGGCCCTGCTTGTCGAGCAGCGACAGCAGCGGGAACTCGTCCATCAGCACCATGACGATCGGGCCCTTGCGGCTGCTCTGCGCGGTGCCGGGCAGCGCGGCGGCGCGGGCGGGGGTCGACCGCAGCAGCTCCGAGGCGGGCGACAGCAGCAGGAACACCAGCACGAACACCACCGGGGCGGGCCACAGCCAGCGCAGCCACAGCCGCACCACCCCGGCCCTGGCGTACAGCAGCGCCCCGCCGACCCCGGCGAGCGCGCCGATCACCAGCAGCACCGGCCCGCGCAGCGGCGTCAGCTTCTTGGCCACCTCCAGCCCCAGCAGCCCGAGCAGCCCGCCGACCAGGACCAGGTGGACCAGCCGCCAGGCCCGCCGGCCAGCCAGCCCCGCCAGCACCTCGACCGCGGCCAGCGCCACCGGCGGGGCGAGCGTGAACGCCACCGCCAGCAGCACGATGTCGCGCGCGTCGGCCTGGCGGAACAGCAGGAAGTCGGGGCTGCGGCCGAGCACGTCCAGCAGCGGCTGCGCGACCACGAACCCGGCCAGGGCGAACAGGTCCAGGAACGCCAGCAGCTGGTCGCCGGCGGCCGACCGCAGGCGCTGCCGGGCGGTGGACGGCGCTGGGGTCAGGTCTTCCATACGGCTGGCAATACTACCCGGCTGCCGACCGCAAGGCGGCGGGCGGTAGACTGCCGCCCATGCCGCTCGTGCCCCGCCTCCGCCTGTATGCCCGCCGCAAGGCCCTGGCCGCCTCCCGGCGGCTGTCCACCGGGCCGGAATGGGAGCGCCACGTGCGCGAGGAGTTCGCGCTGCTGCCGCCGGCGCCCGGCGACGACGACCGGGTGGTGGAGCGGTTCCACCAGCGCTACTACGACGCCGGCTACCACGGCGGCACCTGGACCGACACCCGCTGGTTCGGGATACAGACCCTGAAGTGCCCGCTCGACCTGTGGATCTACCAGGAGCTGATCCACGAGCTGGCACCCGACCTGATCGTGGAGACCGGCACCGCCGACGGCGGCAGCGGGCTGTACCTGGCCACCCTGTGCGAGGCCAAGGGGAAGGGCGAGGTCGTCAGCGTCGACATCGAGGACCGGACGGGCCGGCCCCGCCACCACCGCCTCACCTACCTTACCGGCTCCTCGACCGACCCGGCCGTGGTGGAGCTGGTCGCCCAGCGCGCCGCCGGCGCCGGCACCGTGCTGGTGGTGCTGGACTCCGACCACCGCCGCGACCACGTCCTGGCCGAGCTGCGCGCCTACGCCCCGCTGGTCACGCCCGGCAGCTACCTGGTGGTCGAGGACACCAACGTCAACGGCCACCCGGTCCTGGCGGACCACGGGCCCGGCCCGATGGAGGCCGTCCGCGACTTCCTGGCCGAGACCGACGAGTTCGCCGCCGACCCCGGCAGGGAGAAGCTGCTGCTCAGCTTCAACCCGGGCGGCTGGCTCAGGAGGCTCCGCTAGCCACCCCGGTGTACGCTCCCGAGGCGATGGCGATCCCGCGCACGAAGTCCCTGCCCAGCGCGGCCGAGGAGCCCGCACGGGCTTCGCTGCCGGCCGTGCTGGGTGTCGGCGAGGCGCTGCTGCTGGCCGCCGTCGCCGGGGTCGGGCTGCTGGCGTGGGCGGGGCTGGCGCTGGCCGACACCGGCCACTACCGCCTGCCGGCGGCGCTGGCGCTGGGGGCGGCGGCGACCGCGGTGGTGGCGGTGGTGGCCTGGCGGGCGCGGGGGCGGCCGCCGCTGGCGGCCGACCCGCCCGGGCTGGCCGCGGCCGCGGTAGTGGCGCTGGTCGCGGCCGCGCTGTTCTTCCCCGCGTTCCACTATGGCATCGGCAAGGACCCGGGCGCCTACGTGTCCCACGCGATCGCCATCACCCGGGTCGGGTCCTCCAGCCTGCACGACCCGGTCCTCGACCGCTCGCGCGTCCCCGACGTGGTGGTCACCCCGGAGGACCCGATCGGCCGCTTCCCGGCGATCTGGATCGCCGACCGCGGCGCCCAGCGGGTCGTGCTGCAGTTCTACCACCTGTGGCCGGCGCTGCTGGCCAGCGCGTTCGCGGCCGGCGGCTACACCGGCATGGTCAACCTGACGCCGCTGTGCGGGCTGCTGGCGGTGCTGGCGGTGGCGCTGGCCGCCCGCCGCGTGCTGGGGCCGCTCGGCGGCGGCCTGGCCGGGCTGCTGCTGGCCACCAACATGCTCGAGGTGTGGCACGCCAAGTACCCCAGCAACGAGGTCTTCACCCAGGCGCTGGTCGCCGGCGCGCTGCTGGGGGTGGTGGTGGCCCTGCAGACCGGCTGGCGGCCGGCGGCCGGGGTGGCGGGCCTGCTGCTGGGCCTGTCCTACCTGGCGCGGCCGGACAGCCTGCTGCTGCTTCTGCTGGCCGTCGCGGTCGCCTGCGTGCTGATCGTCGCCGGCCGCTTCGACGGCCGCGCCGGCTGGTTCGCGGCCGGCCTGGCGGTCACCCTGCCCTACGGGTTCTACCAGGCCTACGTGCTCGCGCGGCACTACACCCTGGCCAACGGCGTGCCCGACTTCCCGGTGGTCGCGGCCGTGATCGCCGCGGCGCTGGCCGCGGCGCTGCTGCTGCGGCGGCTGGCGCCGGCGCTCGGCCCGCGGGTCCTGCGGCTGCTGGGGGAGCGGCGCTTCCAGCTGCGGGCGGGCGCGGTGATCGTGGCGGTGGCGGCGCTGCTGCTGGCCCTGGGGCTGCTGCGCCCGTGGCTGTCCGGCCCGGTCTACGGCACCCTGGTCGGCCGGCGGGTGCGCACCTACGACGAGCAGTCGCTGCGCCGGCTGTCGTGGTTCTTCACCCTGCCGGGGCTGGGGCTCGCCCTCGGCGGGCTGGCGCTGGCCTCGCTGCGCCGCTGGCGCGCCGCCGCCTGGGCGCTGGTGGCGCCGGCGGTGTGCCTGCTGCCCGTCTACGCCTACCGCGCCGACATCGCCAGCCGGCTGATGTGGTGGACGCGCCGGTTCGTCCCGGTGATCGTGCCCGGCCTGGCGGTGCTGATCGCCGCGGCGCTGGCGGCCGGCCTCGGCGTTGCGGCCGCACCCACCTGGCGGCGCTGGGGGGTGCGCCTCTCGTCGGCCGCCGTGGCCGTCTTCCTGCTGGCGGTCTTCGCCGGCCAGTCGCTGCCGCTGCGCCACCACGACGAGCATGGCGGCTCGTTCGAGGCGGTGCA
>DASQWY010000597.1:0-4371 GCA_035640005.1 Actinomycetes bacterium | reverse complement strand
GGCGACGGCGAGTGGACCACGGTCGGGGTCTCCGACGACGTCGTCACCGCCTCCTGGGAGGCGCTCGCCGACGGCCTGCAGTTCGGCCTCGACCGCGCCGCCCGCGCCGCCCCGGTCGCCACCACCGTGGGGTCGTAGCTAACCCGGTGTGCGGGTTTGCTGGTGGGTGAGAAGACCCTCGTACGCTGCTGGTGACGCCATCACCCAGCGCACGAGGGTCCCGCCATGGAGCTTACGACCTTGCTGGTCAGCGTGTTCTGCCTCATCGACGACTGGCTGGCCGCCCAACCCGGGCGGCTGCGCCAGCGCGGCCCCCAACCCACCCTGGCCGACAGCGAGGTGCTCACCATCGAATGCGTCGGTGAGTTCCTCGGCATCGACACCGACACCGGCCTGTACCAGTACTTCCGCCACCACTGGCCCGCCTGGTTCCCCGGCCTACGGCGCATCCACCGCACCAGCTTCACCCGCCAAGCCGCCAACCTGTGGGCCGTCAAGCAGCGCCTCTACCAGCACCTGCTCGGCCAGGTCCACGTCGACCCGGCGATCTCGCTGGTCGACAGCGTGCCGGTGCCGATCTGCCGGTTCGCCCGCGCCTACCGCTGCCGGCGGCTGCGGGAGCTGGCCGCCTGGGGCCACGACGAGACCGCCAAGCAGACCTACCTTGGCCTGCGCGCGCACCTGCGGGTGTGCTGGCCCGGGGTGATCGTGGACGGCCGGCTTGTGCCCGCCAACGTCTCCGACCTGGCCATGGGCGCCGACCTGCTGGCCGGGGTGGCCGGTTGGGTGCTGGCCGACCGCAACTACGGCAGCGTGCGGTTGGCCGAGCAGGTGCACGCCCAGGGCGGCTGGCTGCTGGCCCCGCCGAAGGGGAAACCGCGGCAGTGGCAGCGCCCGCCGCCGTGGCTGGTTGGCAAGCGCCGCCGGGTCGAGACCGTGATCGGCCAGCTGGTTGGGCGCTACCACCTCAAGCAGGTGTGGGCGCGCGACGCCTGGCACTTGTGGTCGCGGTGGCTGCGCAAGCTGCTCAGCCATACCACGGCGGTGTTGCTGTGCCAGCAGGTCGGCCTCCCGCCGCTGCGATTCGCGCAGCTAGTCACTGCCTAACCTGCACACCGGGTTAGCTACCGCTGAAGCGGGCGCCGCGGCGCTCCAGGAAGCTGCGTACTCCCTCGGCGGCGTCGTCGCTGGTGAGCACGGCCGGCAGCAGCCCGCGAAGGTGCTCGACCGCGGCGCGCTCGGCCGCCGCCCGCGCGACCCGGGCGTTGGCGAGGGTACCCTGGACCCCGAGCGGCGCCTGCGCGGCCACCACCCTGGCCAGTTCCACCGCGCGGTCCAGCTGCCGCCCGGCGGGCACGACCTCCTGCACCAGCCCGATGCGCCTGGCCTCCTCGGCGCCGAGCTCCTCGGCGGTGAGCAGCCAGCGCATGGCGTCGCCCCAGCCGAGCCGGGCGGGGGCGCGGAAGGTCGCCCCGCCGAACGGCAGGATGCCCCTGGCGACCTCCAGCTGGCGGAAGCGGACGTCGTCGGCGGCCACCACGATGTCGCAGGCCAGGGCCAGCTCGATCGACAGGGTGAAGGCGATGCCCTGCACGGCCATGACCACCGGCTTGGGGACCTGCTCGCCCCAGACGCCGAACGGGTCGTAGCGCCCGCCGCCGCCGAGCGCCGCCGGGCCGCGCTCGGCCACCGCCGGGCCGACCTCGGCGAGGTCGAGCCCGGCCGAGAAGTGCTCGCCGTGGGCGTACAGGACGCCGACCCGCAGCTGCTGCTCGTCGCCGAGGCGCTCGTAGGCGGCGGCGAGCTGCGCCAGCAGCGCCAGGTCGAAGGCGTTGCGCTTCTCCGGCCGGTTGACGCCGATCAGCAGCAGGTGGCCGTCGCGGTCGACGGTGACGCGCTCGCTCACGGAGGCTCCCTTCGAGGGCTGGTGGTCACGGGGCCCGGCCCGCCAGCCGCTCCAGGACGCGCAGCACGACGGTGTGGTCGTCGTCGCCGAAGCCGCTCCAGCGCGCGGCGCCGAACAGCTGGTCGACCAGGGCGGTCAGCGGCAGGGCCACCCCTTCGGCGCGGGCGGCGGCCAGCGCGAAGCCGAGGTCCTTGTGCTGGAACGCAGCGGCGCCGCCGGGCCGGAAGTCGTGGCCGAGGAGCTTCTCCCCCTTCAGCTCCAGCACCCGGCTGCCGGCCAGGCCGCCGGCGAGGACCGCGAACAGCTGGCGCGGGTCCAGCCCCCCCGCGCGTGCCAGCAGCGACGCCTCCGCCAGCGCGGTGATGGTGGCGGCCACCACGACCTGGTTGCACGCCTTGGCGAGCTGGCCGGCGCCGAGCGGGCCGAAGTGCTCGACGGTGCCGCCCATCGCCTCCAGCAGCGGCCGCACGCGGGCGACGTCCTCCGGCCGGCCGCCGGCCATGATGCTGAGGGTGGCCTGCTCGGCGCCGGCCTCGCCGCCGCTCACCGGGGCGTCGACCACCGCGACGCCCGCCGGCCGCAGGCGCGCGCCCAGCTCGGCGACGCCGGCCGGCGAGACGGTGCCCATCACCACCAGCACCGCGCCGGGCCGCAGGCCGTGCAGCAGGCCGTCCTCGCCGGCCAGGACCTCCTCGACCTCGGGCAGGTCGGGCAGCATCGTCAGCACCACCCGGGCGGCGCGCGCCAGCTCGGCGGGGCTGGCGGCGGGGTGCGCGCCGGCCGCGGCGAGCTGCGCGGCCGGGCCGGCGCCGCGGTTCCAGACCACCATCGGGAAGCCGGCGCGCAGCAGGCTGCGGGCCATCGGGCGGCCCATCCTGCCGAGCCCGACGAAGCCGACGGGCTCGGGTTGCGGCTGCTGGCCGGTCACGCACGCCAGCTTGCCGCACCGCCGCGGGCGCGTCGAGGCGGCGGCCTGACCGGGACCGCCGCCGGCGTCACGCCGTCGCCGGCGGCGCCACCCCGCGGCGGCCCTTGACGAGGCGGGCCAGGCGCTCGGCCAGGGCGATGGCGCCCAGGCCGAGCAGCAGGTGCAGCACCCGGATCAGCCAGTGCGCCGAGCCGGTCACCAGCCGGTCCTGGGTCATGCCGAGGACCGGGACGACCACCGCCCACGCCAGCGCCAGGGCCACCAGCCCGGGCGGGGCGCCGGACCGGGCGGCCAGCACGACCAGGACCAGCAGCGAGATCACCAGCACGAACCCGAGCAGCCGGTGCAGGTCGATCAGGGACTCGGCGTTGCCGGTCCAGAACAGGATGCCCAGCACGAGCAGGACCAGCCCGCACGCGCGGACGAGCATCTGGGCGATGGTGGCGGCGGTCTTCACGGCGTGCCCCTCTGTCGTCGGTCCGTCCCCGCCATGGTGGCCCGGCGGGGGCGGAGGCGTCGTCGTCCCGGCGGAGGCCCCGGGGATGCGCTCGCTGCGGTAGTGCGGGGCGGTAGCCTACCGCGCCGGTGGTAGCGGCGCGGCCGGATAGCCGTTGCCGTCCAGGACCTTGGCCAGCGCCGCGCGCAGGCAGCGCAGGTCCTGCTCGGAGAGGTGGCGGGCGAAGTGCTCCTGCACGATCGGTTCCCACACCGGTCCCGACCGGCGTAGCGCCTCCGCCCCGGCCGGGGTGAGCCTTGCGTAGGTCAGCCGCCGGTTGGCCGCGGTGAACTCGCGGGCGACCAGGCCCGCCGCCTCCAGCCGGTCGACCAGCTGGGTGACCCCGCTCTTGCTGACGCACAGCCGCCTGGTGATGTCCACCATGCGCAGCCTGCCGCCGGGCGCCTGGTCCAGCCGCGCCAGAACCTCGTACTGGGCCAGCGACAGGCCCGCCTGGGCCCGCAGTTGCCGCTCCATCGCCTCGGTGATGACGCGGTGGGTGTCGAGCACGGCCTGCAGCGCGGTCGTCGCGTCATCGAGCGCCCCCATGGGAGGAGGGTAGCGAGCTTGGGTTGACACGTCGACCGTTCGCTTCTTAACGTTCCCGGCGCAACGTTCATACCAGGAAGGTTGATCACGCAACCCATCGCGCCACCCGAGGAGGCGAGGTCGTCATGAGCGCCGCAGCCGGAGCCATAATGCTGGTTGGCCGCATCCTGTTCGCGGTCTACTTCGCGTGGGTCGCCGGCATGTCGCACACCCGCAACAGCGGCATGTACGAGGGCGGCGCGAAGGCGGCCCGTTTCCCGGTGCCGGGGGTGGCCGGCTGGCCGGCCGGGCTGTGGCTGGTCGTCGGCGGGCTGTCGGTGGCGCTGGGCATCTGGCCGGACGTGGGCGCCCTGATGATCGGGGTGTTCGTGATCCTCGCCGCGGCCTGGTTCCACCGCTTCTGGCAGGTCCAGGACCCCAACCAGAAGCGCATGCAGCAGCAGCTGTTCTGGCGCAACGCGATCGCGCTCGGGGCGGTGCTGATGATCTTCG
>DASQWY010000596.1:0-5098 GCA_035640005.1 Actinomycetes bacterium | reverse complement strand
GCGGCCAGCCGCTCGACCTCGGCAGGCGCGGCCGCCGAGGCGGCGGGCGGCGCCGCCGTCCACGGCGCGCCGTCCGGCCGGCCGGGGGCCGCGGTCCCCGGTTCGGACGCCACCAGCGGCTCTGCGAACGCCAGGTTGAGGTGCACCGGGCCGGCCGGGCGGGTGGTGGCGGCCGCCCAGGCGCGGCTGGCCAGCGACCGCCAGTAGCGGCCGTCGGCCTGGTCGGCGGAGGGCACGCCGACCTCGCAGAACCAGCGGACCGCGTCGCCGTACAGCTTGAGCTGGTCGGTGGCCTGGTTGGCGCCGGTGCCGCGCAGGTCCGGGGGGCGGTCCGCGGTCAGCACCAGCAGCGGCGTGCGCGCGTGGTGGGCCTCCAGCACGGCGGGGTGCAGGTTGGCGGCGGCCGTGCCGGAGGTGCACAGCACCGCCGCCGGCCGACCGGCGCGCTTGGCCGCGCCGAGCGCGAAGAACCCGGCCGAACGCTCGTCGACGAACACGTGCAGCCGCACCCCCGGGTGCCGCGCCAAGGCCACCGCCAGCGGCGCCGAGCGCGCCCCCGGCGCCAGCGCCGCGTCGGTCAGCCCGGCCCGCGCCAGCTCGTCGACCAGGGTGGCGGCGAACGCCTGCCCGGGGTCGCTCACGCCGCGCTTCCCGTCGTGGTCACATGGAGCGGTCCGCGATCCGGAGCCGGAGGAGGACCGACCTGACCGCCGAGCAACCCCGCGGGCCGCGCGTGATCGTGCGGCGGGCGCTGCCGACCGACCCGGCCACCCGCGGGTCGGCGTCGCTGTTCCTGACCGAGGCCGACCGCCAGGGGATCGCGGCCGAGCGGCGCCTGCTGTTCGTCGGCCTGGAGCCGGCCGGCCAGCAGGTGGCCGTGAGCCTGCGGGTGGCGCCCGGCACCGCGGTGATCGCGCGGCGCAAGCTGCTGCTGGCCGCCGGCGTCCCCGTCCGCGTCGCCACCTCGTTCCTGCGCGCGGACCTGTTCGGCGGCACGCGGCTGGTCGAGCCGGGCTTCGTGGAGCCGAGCCTGCAGGCCGCGATCGGCGCGCTCGGCCACCGCTTCGGCGTCGCCGAGGAGACGCTCACCTGCCGGCCGCCCAGCCCGACCGAGGCCGGGACGCTGGCGCTGGGCCCGGGGGAGTGGGTGGTGCAGATCCTGCGCGCCAGCCGCTCCACCGAGGGCCTGCCGATCCACACCCTGGAAACGGTGTGCGCGGCCAGCCGGCACGTCTTCCCGATCGCCCAGGCCCCCGGCGACGACCAGTTCTGACCGGCCGGCGGCGCTCACGACAGCCACAGCCCGGCGGCCAGCAGCAGCCCGGCGACCAGGTGCAGGCGGGCGGTGCCGCCCAGCGCGGCGACCAGCCCGGGACCGTCGCTGCGGGTGCGCACCAGCCGCACCGGGCCGACCGCCAGCGGCAGCGCGGCCAGGGTGAGCAGCACCGGCGGCCGCGCCACCCCGAGCAGCGCCGCCGCCAGGAACATCCCGGCCACCACCGCCACGAACAGGCCGCGGGCGCGCTCGCGGCCGAGCCGCACCGCCAGCGTCCGCTTGCCGGCGAGCAGGTCGCCGTCCACGTCGCGGACGTTGTTCACCAGCAGGATCGCGACCGCGCCCAGCCCCACCGGCACCGCCGCGGCCAGCGCGGCGCCGGGCACCCGGCCCAGCTGCACGTAGGCGGAGCCGCAGGTCGCCACCAGCCCGAAGAACAGCAGCACGGCCAGCTCACCGAAGCCGGCGTAGCCGTAGGGTCGCGGGCCGCCGGTGTACAGCACCGCGGCGGCGATCGCGGCCGCCCCGACCAGCAGCAGCCGCAGGTCGACGGCGACCGCCAGCGCCAGGCCGGCCAGGGCGGCGACGGCGAAGGCCGCCGCCGCGGCGGCGCGGACCGCGGCGGGACTGGCCAGCCCCGAGCCGACCAGCCGCAGCGGGCCGACCCGGGCGGGCGTGTCGGCCCCGCGGAGCGCGTCGGAGTAGTCGTTGGCGTAGTTCACCCCCACCTGCAGGGCGACGGCCACCAGCAGCGCGGCCGCCAGCCGCCAGGCGACCACCGGGCCCTCGGCGGCGGCCGCGGCCGTGCCGACCAGGACCGGCACGACCGAGGCGGCCAGGGTGCGGGGCCGTGCCCCGAGCAGCCAGACGCGCACGTCGCTCAGGGCCGGCGGGGGAACTTGGAGAAGTCGGGCCGGCGCCGCTCCTGGAAGGCGTTGCGGCCCTCCTGGGCCTCCTCGGTCATGTAGTAGAGCAGGGTGGCGTCGCCGGCCAGCTGCTGCACCCCGGCCAGCCCGTCGGTGTCGGCGTTCAGGCCCGCCTTCAGCAGCCGCAGCGCCAGCGGGCTCATCTCCAGCATCCGCCGGCACCAGCGCACCGTCACCCGCTCCAGGTCCGCCAGCGGCACCACCACGTTGACCAGGCCCATCGCCAGCGCCTGCTGGGCGTCGTACTGCTCGCAAAGGAACCAGATCTCGGCGGCCTTCTTGCGGCCGACGGTGCGGGCGAGCATGCCCATGCCGTAGCCGCCGTCGAAGGAGCCGACCTTGGGCCCGGTCTGGCCGAAGCGGGCGTTGTCGGCGGCGACGGTCAGGTCGCAGACCAGGTGCAGCACGTGGCCGCCGCCGATCGCGTAGCCGGCGACCATGGCCACCACCGGCTTGGGCAGCCGCCGGATCTGGACCTGCAGGTCCAGCACGTTCAGGCGGCCGATGCCGCGCTGGTCGACGTAGCCGTCGTCGCCGCGGACGCGCTGGTCGCCGCCGGAGCAGAACGCCTCGGTGCCCTCGCCGGTGAGCACCACCACGCCGACGCCCGGGTCGTCGCGGGCCAGCTCGAACGCGCGGGCCAGCTCGAACAGGGTCGTCGGCCGGAACGCGTTGCGGACCTCCGGCCGGCAGATGGTGACCTTGGCGATGCCCTCGGCGGTCTCGTAGCGGATGTCGGTCCAGGTGCCCTGCTGCTGCCACTCCACCGGCGCTCGCGCTCCTCCTGCCTCCACGGACGGGCTGCTAGCGTCTCTGATTACCTGCGGTCGGCTATGACCTGGCGTTCCGGGCGGGGCGTAGCCGTTCGGGTGCGCGAGCTCAGGCCGCCCAGCGGGACGACCGTGGTCGCGCGGACCGTCTGGTGGAAGCCCCACGCGGCACCCGACCGCATGCGGCCGGGTCGGTGCAGGCGATCGCGTGCCGAGCCTGACCCTACCACCGCCGTGCGATCAGCAAGGGTCTGGGGCATCGGTCCCGCCGGACGCTGGCCCGCGGCCAGGTCGGCTGTGGGCGGGGACGGCGGGCGCGGGCGACCGGCCCGTCGACGGTGGTGGCGATGCTCCAGGCCCCTGACCTGCCGTCGGTCGCGGTCGCGGCTTGGCCGAGCAGGCCGCGGGCGACGATGCGTTCGGCGGCGGCATGGTCGCGGTCGCATGAGAGCCCGCAGCGACCGCACACCGCCCATTTCCACCCGCGCCAGCCGGCTCGGTCAGGGGGCGGAGCCGTGATGGAGCACCCAAGGCAGCGGGGGCAGCCGCTAGAGGTGCCGCGGGCGGGCACGGTGACCACCGCGATGCCGGCCCTGGCTGCCAGGTGCCGGACGGCCTCGGCAACCGCGCCGCGGACCTGGCCCGACAGCCTGGCGTTGGCGGTGCCGCGGCGGCCCACGCAAGCGCAAGGCCTACTACGACTCACGGCTCGTGGCCGGAAGCCAGCTTGAACGCCCCGCCCTGATCGCAGGTGGCGTCCACGCCGAATTGCGACGACTCGGCATGCAGCTGACTCGGTTCACCGAGGAATTCCGAGGAGCAAGGCTTCCCGACCCCGAGGAGGAACGAGCCCTGCGGCTTCCACGCGGCGTGCCGGTGATCCGCAACATCCGCACCGCCTACGCCGCAGACCAGCCCGTCGAGGTGCTGGACACCATCTCGCACGGTGAGATGGTGTCGCACCGGTTCGAGATCCAGTTGTGAGCCCGGATCTCCGGGAGGTGACATGAACACCTCGCCACCGATCACGGCCGCCCTGACGCTCAGCCTCACCGGACCGTTCGAGCGCCAGGGAACCGAAGCGGCCGAGGGGATGCGCCTGTGGGCGGAGGCCGCCGGCGTCCGCCTGATGCTCGCCGACGACCGCGGCTCCAAGGACCTTGCCGTCCAGGCGTATGCGGCATGGCTCGACGGCGACCGCCCGGACCTGCTGCTCGGTCCCTACGCCAGCGGCCTGGTACGGGCCGTGGTGCCAGTGGTGCGCGGCGCGGGACGACTGCTGTGGAACCACGGCGGGTCGGCCGACGATCTGGCACGGCCAGGGGTAGTCTGCCTTCCCGCGCCGGCCTCCTCGTACTTCGAGGGCGTCGTCGACCAGGCGGTCGCGCGCCAGGTGGACCGACTGGTCGTGGTCCAGGGCGCCGGGCCGTTCGCCCGCGCCGTCGCCGGCGGGGCCTTGGCTCGCGCCTCCGCGCGAGGGCTGGAGGCCCGGACGGTCGATGCGGCGGCGGTCGACGCCGAGGCTGCCGCCAGGACCGGGACGGCGGTGCTGGTCGTCGGCCGGTTCGAGCAGGACGTTGCGGTGGTCCGCCGCCTCAGTGGTCGCTGGCGGGCCCCGGCGCTGCTCGCCGCCGTGGCCGCGGGCATCGCGGCGTTCGGCCAGGAGCTGGGAGAGGCAGCCGAGGGCGTTCTCGGGCCGGTGCAGTGGTGGCCGAGCGCCAGAACGCCCGAGGTCGGCCCTTCGGGGATCGACTTCGCCGCCGACTACCAGCGCCGGACCGGCCAGGAACCCTCCTACCCGGCGGCCCAGGCCGCCGCCGCCGGCTACCTCGGCCATGCCGCCCACCGGCTGGGCGTTGCGGCCGAGGACATGCCACGGTGGGCGACCTCCACCCTGCTGGGCGAGTTCGCCCTCGACGCGGCCTGGCGGCAGGTCGGCCACCGCGTTACCACGGTCCGCTGGCAGGGCGGCCGTATGGTCCCGATCGCTGAATGCTGACTACGAGCTGTTGGGAACCTGCGAGCGCTCAACCTGGTCCGCGGCGCACACAACCGCCACCTGTCGGAGGGCTCGATGGCCAAGCTCACCCCGACCGGGGATGATCGCCACCGACCGAAGGAGGTGG
>DASQWY010000595.1:0-2005 GCA_035640005.1 Actinomycetes bacterium | reverse complement strand
GCCTGCTACACCACCTTCATGCGCGGGCTGCTGGACCTCACCGACAACCGCGTCGACGGCCGCGTGCTGCCCCCGCCGGACGTGGTCCGCTACGACGCCGACGACCCCTACCTGGTGGTCGCCGCCGACAAGGGCACGGCCACCTTCTCCGACCTGGCCAACTCGATCGCCCGTGAGTACGGCTTCTGGCTGGACGACGCGTTCGCCTCCGGCGGCTCGGCCGGCTACGACCACAAGAGGATGGGCATCACCGCCCGCGGCGCCTGGGAGTCGGTGAAGCGGCACTTCCGCGAGCTGGGCGTGGACACCCAGGCCACCGACTTCACCGCGGTCGGCATCGGCGACATGTCCGGCGACGTGTTCGGCAACGGCATGCTGCTGTCGCGCCACACCAGGCTGGTCGGGGCGTTCAACCACCTGCACGTGTTCGTCGACCCCGACCCGGACCCGGAGGTGAGCTTCCGCGAGCGCGAGCGGCTGTTCGGCCTGGCCCGCTCCTCCTGGGCCGACTACGACGCCAAGCTGATCTCCAAGGGCGGCGGGGTGTGGCCGCGGACGGCCAAGTCGGTGCCGCTGTCGCCGCAGGCCCGCCGCGCCCTCGGCGTGGAGGCGACCAAGCTGACCCCCAACGAGCTGATCTCGGCGATGCTGCGGGCGCCGGTCGACCTGCTGTGGAACGGCGGCATCGGCACCTACGTGAAGGCGGCCCGGGAGAGCCACGCCGACGCCGGCGACCGCACCAACGACGCCGTCCGGGTGGACGCGCGCGAGCTGCGCTGCAAGGTGGTCGGCGAGGGCGGCAACCTCGGCTTCACCCAGCTCGCCCGGGTCGAGTTCGCCAGCGGCGGCGGCCGCGTCAACACCGACTTCATCGACAACTCCGGCGGGGTCGACTGCTCCGACCACGAGGTCAACATCAAGATCCTGCTCAACCAGGTGGTCGCCGACGGCGACATGACCCGCAAGCAGCGCGACGCCCTGCTGGCCGACATGACCGACGACGTGGCCATGGCGGTGGTGCTGGACAACTACCGGCAGGTGCAGGCGATCAGCATCACCGAGGCGCACGCCCCGGAGCTGCTGGACGAGCACGCCCGGCTGATCCGCGGCCTGGAGCGGGCCGGCCGCCTGGACCGGGCGCTGGAGTTCCTGCCCGACGACGAGCAGCTGGCGGAGCGGCGCGCCGCCGGCCGCGGGCTGACCCGGCCCGAGCTGGCGGTGCTGCTGGCCTACGCCAAGATCGTGCTGGAGGAGGAGCTGGTCGCCTCCGACGTGCCCGAGGACGCCTACCTCGCCGACGACCTGGAGCGCTACCTGCCGGCGAAGCTGCGCGAGCCGTTCCGCGAGCAGGTCCGCGGCCACCCGCTGCGCCGGGAGATCATCGCCACCTACATCACCAACTCGATGGTGAACCGGGCCGGCGCCACCTTCGCGCACCGGCTGCAGGAGGCGACCGGCGCCGCCGGGCCGGACGTGGCGCGCGCCTACACCGTCGCCCGCGAGGTGTTCGACATCCGCCGGCTGTGGAAGGACCTGGCCACCCTCGACGACGTGGTCACCGCCACCGTGCAGACCGAGCTGATGGGCGAGGCCCGCAAGCTGATCGAGCGGTCGACCTTGTGGTTCCTGCGCAACCGGCGCCAGCCGCTGGACATCGCCGCCACCGTGTCGCACTTCGCGCCGGGGGTCGCCTCGCTCGCCCAGGAGCTGCGGAAGCTGCTGGCGCCGGCGGACGCGGAGGCGCTGGACCGGATGGCCGGCCGGTTCGCCGCCGAGGGGGTCCCCGCCGACCTCGCCAACCGGGTGGCCAGCCTGGACGCGCTGTTCAGCGGCCTGAACGTGATCGAGGTGGCCAGCGAGTGCGGGGAGACGGTGGAGGCGGTCGCCGCCGTCTACTTCGCGCTCGGCGCGCGCCTGGACCTGCACTGGCTCCGCGACCAGATCAGCAGGCTGCCGGCCGCCAGCCACTGGCAGGCGCTGGCGCAGGGGGCGCTGCGCGACGACC
>DASQWY010000594.1:0-3448 GCA_035640005.1 Actinomycetes bacterium | reverse complement strand
CGAGGTGGTGACCCCGCCGGACTCGGCCCGGCTGGCCGGCGCGCTGGACCTGACCGTGCAGGGCGTCTGCCCGCGGTCCCGGGTGCAGCACTCCGAGCTGCCCACCGACCCGGTGGTGGTGGGCATCGTGCTGGCCGAGCTCGCCGCCACCCCGCCGGTCACGCTGTCCACAGCGGACTGCGCCCGGCTCAGCTCTTGATGTCCTTGGTGGTGAAGTTGGCCCAGGCCGCGCCGAGGAAGACGGCGATGTAGACGCCCTGGATGGCGAAGCCGCGGCTGATGTCGTGCCACAGGATCGGGTTGCGGAACAGGTCGACGAACGCCAGCCAGTAGTGGGTGGGCAGGTACGGCTTGACCGAGGCGGCCGCGTCGAGCAGGTCGAGCACCTGGGAGGTGACCAGCGCGGCCAGCGCGCCGAGCGCGGCGGCCAGCGGCGAGTCGGTGACGGTGGAGGCGAACAGGGCGATGGCGGCGACGCCCAGCATCGACCAGGCGACGTAGGTGACCGTGACCGCGGTCCGCCAGGTGGCGTCCTGGGCGGCGATCGTCTGGCCGGACACCGACGGCAGCGGCTTGACCCCGAACATGAAGGCGCCGACCGCGAAGGCGATCCCCGCCACCACCAGCACCGCCAGGAATACGAACACGATCGTCACGACCAGCTTGGTGACCAGCAGCCAGGTGCGCCCGACCGGCCGGGTCAGCAGGTAGCGCAGGGTGCCGGCGCTGGCCTCGCCGGCGACCGCGTCGCCGGCCACCACCGCCACCGCCACCGGCAGGAACACCGGCAGCACCAGCGCCAGCGCGGCGGCCGGGAACAGCGCGCCGTTGCTCAGCACCTGCGCCAGGAAGGCGGGGCCCTGCCCGGGCCGCGGGCCGACCCCGGTCACCTTGAGGAACACCGCGACCAGGGTGGGCAGGCCGGCCAGCAGCGCGATGGTGACCCAGGTGCGCGGCCTGGCCAGCAGCTTGCGCAGCTCCACCAGCAGCATCAGCGGATGCCCCCCTCGTCGCCGGTGAGGTCGAGGAACACGTCCTCCAGGGAGGGCCGCTCCACCACCAGCTCGCGGACGCGGACCCCGCCGGCGACCAGCTGGCGGTTGAGCGCCTCCGGCGCGGTCCCGTCCAGCCGCAGCAGCAGCCGGTCGGCGCCCCGCTCGCCCGGCTCGACCCCTGGCAGGCGGGCGGCCAGCGCCGCCGCCCTGGCCACGTCCGGGGTGCTGACCCGCACCCTGCCGGTCGGGGCGAGCAGCGCGTCGACCCGGTCCTGGGCGACCAGCCGGCCGCGGTGGACGATCGCCGCGCGGCTGCAGACCAGCTCGACCTCGGCGAGCAGGTGGCTGGAGAGGAACACGGTCGCGCCGCCGCGGACCAGCTCGACCAGCAGGTCGCGGACCTCGCGCATGCCCTGCGGGTCCAGGCCGTTGGTCGGCTCGTCCAGCACCAGCAGCCGCGGCGCGCGCAACAGCGCGGCGGCCAGCCCGAGGCGCTGGCGCATGCCGCTGGAGTAGGCGCGGACCGGCCGGCGGCCGACCTCGGCCAGGCCGACCCGCTCCAGGGCCTCGCCGATGCGGCGGCGCCGGTCGCCGCGCGCGCCGCCGGGCCCGGCCGCGTCGTAGAGGGCGAGGTTGGCGCGGCCCGACCGGTGCGGGTAGAACGCCGGGCCCTCGATCAGGGAGCCGACCTGCGGCAGCACCGAGCGGGCGGCGCGCGGCATCGGCCGGCCCAGCACCTCGATGCGGCCGGCGCTGGCGTACACCAGGCCGAGCAGCATCCGCACGGTGGTGGTCTTGCCGGAGCCGTTGGGGCCGAGGAAGCCGAACAGGTCGCCCTCGTGCACCTCCAGGCCGAGGTCCTCGACGGCGAGCAGGCGCCCGTAGCGCTTGGTCAGCCCGTCGGTGCGGATCACCGGCGCCATCAGCGGAAGCCCACCCCGTCGCGGGCGAGCACGGTCGCCACCCGCTCCAGCTGTGCCGGCGGCACCGTCCCGGCCAGGGCGTAGGCGGCCTCGCCCTGCTCGAACACCAGCCCGTTGAGCAGCGGGGTGGCCACCAGGCTGGCCTCGCCCCACGGGCCGCGGACGGTCGGCACCTCGTCCAGGAAGGCGCGGGTGCGCGGCGAGAAGCGGGCGGGGAAGGCGAGCACGGCGACCACCGCGAAGCCGCGCCCGTAGGTGCCGGCGGCGCCGGCCACCCTGGTCCGCCGCGGCTGGCCGGCCAGCGGGTCGGGCAGCACGAACGGCGAGAAGCGGTCGATCGCCCTGGCCACGTCGGGGGCGTCGTCGACCTCGACGGTGGCGTCCGCCGGCACCCGGAAGCCGACGGTGGCCGCCGGCGGCGGGGCCTGGCGGAGGCCCAGGAAGCTGGTGGTGACGATCGGGGAGCGCGCGCCGCGGGCGAGCAGCTCCACCCGGACCGGCAGGCCGCTGCGAGGGTCGGCCCACAGGTCGACCCGGCCGACGGTGGTGGCGGGGTCGCGGGGGATGATGCGCAGGCCGAGGGCGTCCACGCCGGCCACCCGCCGCGCCGGCAGGCGACTGACCTCGCCGGGGCCGGCGGCGGCGGCCAGCCGGCGGCCCAGCTCGGGCGGGAGCAGGTCGGCCGGGCGGGCGAAGCGGACGGCCGCCTCGCCGGTGGTCCGCTCGGCCTGCCGCGCGCCGGAGTCCCACAGCCAGGTCCCCCAGGGCTGGTGGTAGAGGTCGCGCTCGCCGATGGTGGTCAGCTCGTCGACCCGCCACACCTGCGGGCTGGCCACCCAGGCGCGCATGCGGGTGGTCTCGCCGAGCAGGGCGACGACCCGGCCGGCCTGGGGCACGTCGGGCAGGCCGAGGCCGGCGCGGGACTCGGCGTAGCCCTGGTAGGGCACGGCCGCCGAGGCGCGCACCCGCGCCAGCAGCGCTTCCGCGCCGATCGGCCGGTCGGCGGCCGGCACCGCGGCGACCACCGCCGGCGTGGCGGCCGCCGCGGCGGTCGCGCCGGCCAGCGCCAGCCAGCGCCACCCCCGGCGCCACCGCTCCCACCTGGACCGCATGCTTCTACGGTAGGCCGAGCGGCGTGATCGCGCCGGGTCAGGCGGGCTCGGCGGCGGCCAGGCGGCGCAGGGCGGCCTGCAGCGCGGCGGCGGCCGGGCCGGGGCGCCCGTCGCCGACCGGGGCGCCGTCCACCGCCACCACCGGCATGACCTCGCGGGTGGAGCTGGACAGGAACGCCTCCTCCGCGGCGGCGAGGTCGTCGGCGGTGAACACCCCCTCCAGCACGCGCAGGCCGGCGGCCGGCGCCAGCTCGGCCAGGGCGGCGCGGGTGATCCCGGCCAGGATGCCGAGGTCCAGCGCGGGCGTGTGCAGGGTGTCCCCGGCCCGCCACCAGAGGCTGGCGGTCGGCGCCTCCAACAGCTCGCCGCCGAGGCCGGTGAACACCGCGTCGTCGGTGCCGCGGGCGCAGGCGGTGCG
>DASQWY010000593.1:0-4809 GCA_035640005.1 Actinomycetes bacterium | reverse complement strand
CACCCTCAACGGCGTGCCATTCCCCGACAGCCCCGCCGGTGAGGCAGACCCATGGCACGGCATTGTCGACACGACCCGCATCCGTAGGGAGCTGGGGTTCCGCCCCTACTATCCGTCGGTGTGGTCGGCCCGCGATGCCGGCGCGCTATAGCTGCGCAGACCGCACTGGCGCCTGCGGTGGCCCCCACAGTTCACGATCTCCAGGCCATGCGGGCCATGAAGACGAGCGCGGCCACACTGTTGCGGTCGGGCACCCGGCGTGGCACACCGTCGCGGCGGCGGGCGGCAGCGACCCGCTACGTCTCGGTGAGGACGGCAGCCGCGACCCGGCGCACGCGGTCGGGGTCGCGGATACCGTCGATCTGGACGATCTTGCCGCCCACGACGGTGAAGGCCAGGACCGAGAAGGGCCGCCCGTTGCGGGTGATGACCGCTCCCGGGGTGCCGTTGACCAGCGCGGGGTGCAGCTGGGCACCGCGTGGCACCCGCGCCAGCTTGGCCACCGCCCGCACACCGCTGAACACGCCCGGCTCCCGGCCGGGGCCGTAGTCGGCGCGCAGGCGGACGTCGGGGTCGAGGACCTGGACGAGGGCGTCGAAGTCGCCGGCCCGCGCCGCCGCGAAGAAGGCGTCGACCACCTGCCGCTGCCGCGCCAGATCCGGGTCGGGCGTCGGGACCTCGGCGCCCTTCACGCGGCGCCGCGCCCGGCTGGCCAGCTGCCTGGCGGCGGTCGGGGTGCGCCCGACCATGGGGGCGATCTCCTCGAACGGCAGCTCGAACATGTCGTGCAGCACGAACGCCAACCGCTCGGCCGGGGTCAGCGAGTCGAGCACGACCAGTAGCGCCAGACCGACCGAGTCGGCCAGCAGCGCCTCCTGCTCCGGGTCGAGATCCCCATCAGGGACGATGACCGGGTCGGGCAGATGCGCTGCGAGCGGGTCCTCCCGGCGGTGCCCGCGGGCGCGCAGCAGGTGCAGGCACTCTCGGGCGACGACGGTGGTCAGCCAGCCGCCGAGGTTGTCGATCTGTTCCGCCTTGGAGTGGCTCAGCCGCAGCCAGGCGTCCTGGACGGCGTCGTCTGCCTCGGCCAGCGAACCCAGCATCCGATAGGCCACTGCCCGCAGCCGGGGGCGGTGCTGCTCGAAGCGCTCCGCCAGCCACTGGGTGTCGTCCATCAGTCTCACCACTTGGCGTCGTCCATCGTCACACGATGGCTACTCCGCGCCCGACGTCCACGTCTCGGCCGGCGGCATGCCGGGCAGCGGCTTGCCGATCAGAGCGATCGGGATCCAGAAGCAGACCTGGCCGATCGCGATCATCAGCGTGGCGAGCGCCTTGGCGTCGTAGTGCTTGGCCGCCTGCGCGTACAGCTCGTCAGGGACCCTCTCCCCCTCTGTGGATGGCTGGAGCACCGCCTCCACGAGCGCCAGCGCGGCACGCTCGGCCTCGGTGAAGTAGGGCGCGTCCCGCCAGGACGCCGCCGCGGCCATCCGCTCTTCGGACTTCCCGGCCCTCCGAAGCTCGTTCGCGGCCCGGGCGGTCAGGTAGGTGTTGCCGACGATCTGGCCGGCACGCAGATGGGTCAGGTTGATCGTGGTCTGCGGCACTGAGCCGTTGCCGGTGGCCCTGTACAGCGCCCCTGCCACATCGCCCAGCTCGGGGACGACTTCCAGGGGGTTGGACATTCGTGAACGCATGGGTTCCTCCTTGGCTTGAGCCTGCACCGAGTCAGCGGGGCATCGCTCTCTATTGCTATGAGCCGCTGCGACGAGCGGATGTGACCGCACCGAGGGTCGCCCAGGCTGCCGACGGGCTAGCGGGTGCGGCCGAACCGGGTCACTGCCACGGTGCCGAATACCGCGAGAATGCCCGCGCACCAGGCAAGGCTGAGCAGCACCCAGTAGGTGGTGGTGTGGCCGATTCCGGCCGCGTGGGTCCCGCCGAGCATGAGGCTGCGGACGGCGTTGATCATGGCCGTGACCGGCTGGTTGGCGGCGAATGCCTGCATCCAGCCCGGCATGGACCTGATCGGCACGAAGCCGGCGGACACGAACGAGAGGGGGACCACGATCAGCGTCGACAGGGCCTGGGCGGCTTGGGCGTTGCCGCGGCGGAGCCCGAGGCTGATGAACAGCCAGCTGAAGGCGTGGACCACGGCCAGGATGAGGGCGAAGGCCACGACCACGGCCGCCAGGTCGGCGTGGGTCCGGAAGCCGACGGCGAAGCCGAGCAGGGCGGTCACCGCCAAGCCCAAGGCGTTGAGGGCCGTGTCGGCGAGTGCGCGGCCGGCCATGACCGCGGCTCGCGGTATCGGCAGCGAGCGCAGACGATCGTGGACACCCGAGGAGGCGTCTTCGGCCACACCGGCCGGGACGTTCATTCCGTTCCACAGGACCGTCTGGGCCAGGAAACCGGGGACGAGAAAGTCCACGTAGCTGACGGAGCCGCCGGTGTCGATGGCGCCACCGAAGATGTACCGGAAGATGAGCAGGAACAGTCCGGCCAGCACTGGTGGCAGGACCAGCAGCTGCGGGGTGCGGGCGAACTGCAGGAGGGTTCGCCGGGCCGTCTGGGCGGTGGCGGTGAGGAAGCTGGCGCCACCGTCCGGGGAGCGCAATGGCATGATGCGATCTGTCGCTGAGGTCAGGGTGGTCATCAAGGCTCCAAGGGTCAGGCGGCGTCAACGGTCGGGTCTTGCCGGTCGGCGGCCACGGGCTCGCCGTGACGGCCGGTGAGGGTGAGGAACACCTCGTCCAACGACGGGCGCCGCAAGCCGATGTCGTCGACGGCGAGGTGGCGCTCATCGAGGAGGCGAACGACGGTGGCCAGCTGGTCGGCGCCGCGATCGGTGGTGATGGAGGCGGTCGAGGTGTCCAGGTCCAGGTGCGGGGCCTCGGCGGCGACCGACCGGAACACCTCCTCCACGGCGGGCAGGTCTGCGGCCGCCCGGGGTCGCACCGCGAGCACATCGCGGCCGGCGAGGGTCTTGAGCTGATCGGGCGTGCCCGCCGCGATGGCGTGGCCGTGATCGACGATCACGATGTGGCGGGCCAGTTGATCGGCTTCCTCGAGGTACTGGGTGGTGAGCAGGACATCGGTGCCGCCGGCGACGAGATTGCGGATCGAGCCCCACAGCTCCATGCGGCTGCGCGGGTCCAGGCCGCTGGTCGGCTCGTCGAGCAGCAGCAGCCTGGGGCCGCCGACCAGGCTGGCGCCGAGGTCCAGCCGCCGGCGCATGCCTCCCGAGTAGGTGCGCACTAAGCGGTCCCCGGCATCGGTGAGGTCCAGTGCCTCCAGGACGGCTCCCGCAGCCGACCGCGCGCTACGGCGGTCCAGGCCGAAGAGGCGGCCGATGAACTCCAGGTTCTCCCGGCCGGTCATGGCCGGCTCGACAGAAGCTGACTGGCCGGCCAGGCCGATGCGCCGACGGACCTGGCGTGGCTGAGATCTGGCGTCGATGCCGGCAACCCACAGGTCGCCACGATCCGGACGCAGCAGCGTGGCAACTGCGCTGATGAAGGTCGTCTTGCCCGCCCCGTTCGGCCCCAGCAACGCGGTGACCTGACCGGGCTGGGCGACAAGGTCCAGACCAGTGAGGGCCTCGACCTCGCCGAAACGCTTGGTGAGGCCTCGAGCCTCGACAACCGGGGTCATCGTGCGGTCCTTTCTGCCAGTCGATAGGCGCCGAGGAGCGCCGGAGCAAACTCGGCACACTTCGGGTTGCGTCGTGGCATGTCGTTGATCCTCCATCTCTGCTTGTCGCATTGGTCGCGTCGGCAGGTTCACCTCTATGAGCCCTGGCGACGGGAGGGTGTGACGACTGGACGAGACCAAGTGGCTGGCCGAGCGTTTCGAGCAGCCCCGCCCCCGCCTGCGGGCGGTGGCCTATCGAATGCTCGGTTTGCTACAGGAGTTGGGCCCTGCGGTATGGACAACCGGCAGAGTCGTCAAGCGTGGAAAAACAACACCGGCGCCCGGCCAGCCAGAGCTATGCTGACCTGCTGAAATGGCGCGCCGCGAGGGATTCGAACCCCCAACCGCCAGATCCGTAGCCTGGTGCTCAGCGTCGACCTGGTCGGCTCCCGACGGATCTGCCCTGCTCAGGTTGGCTGCCTCGTCGATCCCGTCGGATCTAGAAGGACCACGTCGGATCGTCTGGATGATCAACGGGATGATCAAGCCACGACGCGAGGAGCCCTCTGTTCCACGTGCCAGGCGACCATGGTGGGCATCGAGCGCCAGACGTTTCATCTTGTGTTCGCTCCCGACCGTGGTGTCTGCGCCGAGCGTGTCGGTGGGTGGTCCGGTCGTGGGTCAACCGGCCAGGGTCGGCGGCGCGTTGGGGGTCGGCGCGGCCTGCGGCGCAGCCACGGCCTGGCGTCGGGGTCGATGGTCCGCTCGATGAGCTCCACCGACCACAGCCGCTGGCCGTCGGCGGTGGTGTAGGGCGCGACCCGCGCCGCCGCGTCGGTGACCTCGGCCAGGTCGACCCGCAGCAGCTTGGCCACGCGCTCAAGGGGTGCGGCGATCGGCCATGCGCCCCGGTCGGGGGCGCCTGGGCGCTGCGGGAGCTTCACCATCCCAACCTGCAGCCTACCAGCAGGACGACTGCCCGCTGGTGGAGGTCCGCGGTGGAGCTGGACCCGATGCGGTCGGCGGCCGCGCCGTGGCAAGGTCGTGGTCCAGTTGCTGCTCCTGGGCGGCACGCCTGCGGCGTGGCTGGCGGCGGCGGGCCTGGACGCATTCGGTGTCCGCCGGCCCGGTCACCCAACCTCCGCCAGGGCCCGTATGGTGGCGGGGCTCGGCACC